>CAOKJJ010000025.1 GCA_948468465.1 uncultured Eubacterium sp.
ACTACGCGACGCGACCGGACGCAGCCACTACGTCCATGCAGAATGTTTAGGGATTCTTAACATTCTGGAGTAGGAGCCGAAATCCAGGCCCCGCCCCTCATCCAGCGTCCGCATAGCCACCATTTCATCCGGGTGAGAATATTTATAAGCAATTGCGTTTTATAGTGTATGAAATATTGGCTTCATCCTGTCATATGTGCAAAAGTGCTGAAATCCTATCGAATGCAGCAGCTTTTTTCCCTCTTGTATGTAGGTGCCTAACTGTTCCGGTTTATGGCTGTCACTCCCAATTGTGATAATTTTCCCTCCAAGATGATGATACAGTTTTAATATTTCTGTGGAGGGTGTTGTATCTGACAGGCCATATCTATGGAATGAGGTATTTAACTCAATTCCTTTTCCGTCAGAAATTGCAGTTTTGAGTATATCCGTTACAAACGGCTTTATCTTTTCGAATGGATACAGCCCTGCTTCATCGTACCTTGTAATTAAGTCCATATGTCCGATAACGCTATAATTTTTATACCGTCGGACCAGTTCCAGCATCTCACTGTAGTAACGCTCGTGATATTCCTGCTGTGTTTTTCCGGTTTGAAAATCCTGTGTCCAAAATTCTTTATTATCTATCTGATGGACAGACAAAATAATAAAATCAAATTTGTATTTACTGAATAGCTGTTCAAACTGCGGGATAGTATGCACCTGTATCCCAAATTCCAATCCTGTTTTTAATGCAATCCTGTCACCGTAAAGAACCTGCATTTCTTTTATTTTTTCCATATACTGAGGGTAACACACATTCGCAAGGGGTTCTCCGTTTCGATATTCTATCTTTTTTCCGCTGTCCCAATCGCATTTTACGCCATAATCCACATGGTCTGTAAAGCATATCTCATCCAGACCCATCTTGATTGCATCTGTTACAACCTCTTCCATCGGATAGATGGAGTCATCGCTGTATTCCGTATGTACATGATAATCCGCTAACATTTTTCTCCTCCTTGATTGACGCCATATTGATTTTTCGCTATAATTATACTGTTTCTTCTATCGGAAATATATCAATATTCTTTTGATTATTATAACAATCCTGCAAAAAAGGTGGTGCAAGATGAGCATCTTCATTGATTTAAAAGAAGACAACTCCGAGAAAGTTCCTTATGATCATGCCGAATATCCTATTTATATACGTTCTGCCTGCCTTAGCAGCTATCCGGATTATGCCGCTCCTGATTCTAAAGGAACTAGTACTGCATATGATTGAAAAATGGAAAATATTGTGCAATATTCACATTGCCAAACGTAAACCTGCATGCTAAAATAAACTCTGTTAAAAAATCAAACAGATGCCGCACTTGCGGCAGAATGGAGGTTTCACCATGAAAATGAAAATGTACCGTATTGAAGATCCTGAAAAATTTCTGGAATTAGTCAATCAATGCAAAGGAGACGTAGAACTTGTATCCGAGCAGGGCGACCGCCTGAATTTAAAATCGGAACTGACAAAATACATCGCGATCAGTAAACTTTTCTCAGACAATACTTTTATCAATCAGATGGAGCTGGTTGCTTCTGATCCGGATGATGTCAAATTCCTTTTACAATACATGATGGAAGGCAAATAATTGTTCAGAAAAAGGGCATCTGCACGCTGCAGAATGCCCTTTTTTCAAGCCCTTTTACTCAATTCCTTTTTCTTCTTCTTTAATCTCCCAATGAATCAGAAATGTAAGCGCTGCACGCAGTACGATAATGCCTGCTACCGTACCGATTTCCTGCCATTCACGCACGACAACCGTACGCAGTATCTCGCTGCCAAGCTTAAATTCCAGCCCCATGGCAAGCCCTTTTGCCAGCGTCAGCTTCGTCGCCGCAGAGCGCTTTAAATACAGGTAAAATCCCTGCAGGCCAGAAAAAATAATAATGCCGACTCCGATAAATTCAAAGATCAAAATTGCAATTTCCACGATATGACGAAGCAGTTCTTCCAGCAAAAGAATCATGTGTATATCCCCCATTTTTTATATTCCACAGACAACAAATCTATGTAAGCAGCAATCCTTTAATCCAGCTTCAGAATAAGCTCCAGCACTCTGCGTGCGCATACTGCCATTTCTTCTCTTGTTATCAGCCCTTTGTCCAAAGCTTCCAGTACACGTTCCGGATATCCGGTACCCATTTTAATATCATTACCTGCTTTGATCTCTTTATAATGTTCGCCTTTTGTCCACCAATCTGTCGTAATGACTCCCTGATAGCCCCATTCCGCGCGCAGAATACCGTCCAGCAAATCTTTGCATTCTGACGCGCGGGCGCCGTTCACCAGATTATAAGACGTCATCAGCACCCACGGCTGCGCCTGTTTCACGCAGATTTCAAATCCTTTTAGATAAATCTCACGCAGCGCACGCTCGGATACACGCGAATCGCTGTTCTTCCGGTTTGTCTCTTTGTTATTGCATGCAAAGTGCTTGATCGTAGCGCCAATGTTTTGTGACTGTATCCCTTCTACCATAGCTGCCGCTATCGTCCCTGTCAAAACCGGATCCTCGGAATAATATTCAAAATTTCTTCCGCAAAGCGGGCTTCTGTGAATATTCATGGCAGGCGCCAGCCAGACAGAAATATTGTTTTCTTTTACTTCCATCGCTGCCGCACGGCCGACTTCTTTTACCAGCAGCGGGTTCCAGGTGGCTGCAAGCATCGTGGCGCAAGGCCATGCGGTCGTATATACGCCGCATTCAGGCGCAATGCGAAGTCCTGCCGGCCCGTCCGCAGTCATCACATTCGGCACACCGTAGTCCGCAAGATTTCCAAATCCAAACGTATTGGCTACTCCCAGATTCGGCTGCCCTCCTAACAGCTCTGCCAGTTCCGCGTCCGAAAGCTGCGCTAAAAATTCCTCGATGCCAGCCTTTTTTTCAGCTACATCATCCAAAACGATATGATCTGTTTTTCCCCATACCTGGCGGCGTTCCGTTTGACGTACCATAGGCGCTATGCCTTCTGTCTCATCATCGCTCCAGCCAAGTCCGTTTTCCATAAAATCATGCGGTGTTGTCTGCTCCAGTTGTTCATAAGAGCCATCGGAAAGCATCCGTTTGCTAAGATTTGTCGGAGCGGCTTTTTGTGAAAGCTGTTCGGTCATCCGGGTTTCATCCACGATATATACAAAATCTATCATCACCGCATCCCGCACGGAGCTGCCTGCATAAAAACAATACATCCCTTCTTCTAACACATACGCGGATTTCGCAACTTTTCCGGTATCATCATAGGAAGCCATGCTATCTACCGGAAATGTAATGGTAAGCGTCTGCTTCTCACCCGGCTTTAACAAATCCGTCTTTTGATACGCGGCAAGCTCTCTCGCAGGCTTTCCTAAAAGTCCCTGCGGCGCTCCGTAATAAATCTGAACGACTTCTTTGCCTGAGACATCTCCTGTGTTTTTTACTTGTATGCCTATGCAGATCTGTCCGTCTTTTTCCCCAGCCCAGAGCACCCCGATCTGAAACTTTGTATAAGAAAGGCCAAATCCAAACGGATAATTCACATGAATGTCTTCATGCTTCATCGTTTCAAAATAACGATATCCTACGTAAATATCTTCGGTATATTCCACATAATCCACAGAATCATGAAAACCGTTCGTGGACGGGTAATCTTCCAGCTTTGCCGCAAATGTATCCGGAAGCCTGCCTGAAGGACTTTCTTCTCCCAGCAGAATATCCGCCATCGCCAGACCGCCTTCCATACCGCCCTGCCATGCCAAAAGGGCTGCAGGTATTTTGTCATTATGCGCAAACCAGCTCGTATCTACCATGCCGCCGACATTTAAAACGACAACGACGTCACGAAAATTTTCGCAGACAGCATCCACCATTGCCTGTTCCGCATTCGTCAAATAATAATCCCCATTTTCGAAAATCTTTTTACTTAGCTCAGCCTGCGCAATCTCACTTGGAAACGCACCTTCATAAGCTACACTTTTTCTGTCCCATCCTTCTGCTGAAAAACGGCTGATTACAATGACCGCCAAATCCGCCTGTTTTTTCGCCTCTGCCAAAAGCTGTGCCGGAACCTCCGGTTCTACGGTCATCCCAGGCACAGCGCCGTTATCATACTGCATTTTTACATTTTGCTTATAAAACTGTGCTAACGGTTCAAAAATTTCCGCCGCGTCTTCCCTTTTTTTCAGGCCGTCATAAAGATTATATACATGAGAAACGGTTACATCTCCGCTCCCTCCGCCGCCTTTTACATAATCAAAAACACCTTTGCCGAACAGTGCAAGCCGTTTTCCCTTTTTCACCGGAAGAACTTCTCTGTCATTTTTTAAAAGCACAATGCCCTCTCTGCCCGCCTGACGCGCTAACGCCAGATGCGGCAAAGACGCTGTAACTTTCGTCTGTCCCTCTCCCAATGGCAAATTCGGCTGAAATCTTGCCCTTGTCCACTTTTTCATCAATCTGACCCTCCATTTCAAATTAAAATCCTATGCATCTGATTATAACAGATTTTGGATGCTTTTCAAGGTATTATGCTTTTTTATCCAAAAGGGACAGCAGGTCTGATGTAACAGTTCAGATAACCCTTGAACTGTTACGCATCCGGCCATTGAAAATCGCTTCGCGATGGGCCGGATGTCTGCAGCCGCTAAATTTTCATACGGTCTGCGCAGTAAATGCGCAGACCTACCTGAACTGTTACAGTCTGATTACCCTGAAATGTGAAAATCTTTCCTCGGATGCTTCGATACCAAAATATCCCGCTGCTTCGCCATCGCAACATGCGTATAAATTTCTGTAATATGAATCGAACTGTGCCCCAGCATTTCCTGAATATACCGGATATCTACATCTGCCTCCAGCAGGCTTGTTGCAAACGTATGACGGAACATATGGGGCGTAATATGATACTCTATCTCAGCAATCGCCGTATATTTATTAATCATCCTGCGGACAGACTGATCCGACAGAGGCCTTCCTGCCCAGTTCACAAAAAAATTCCCGCACCCGGAGATTTTATTTGCAAAAGCATTCCGGTACGATTCCAGTACCTGAATCACATCGTTGCTGCCAATCTGAATCCTTCGCTCCTTTGAACCTTTTCCATAGATGAGTATCGTTTTATCGAGCAGGTCCACATCCGCTGATTCTAAAGAACACAATTCCGAAATCCGCATTCCGGTAGCAAACAGCAATTCGATAACTGCAATATCCCTCAGAGAGGTGTTTTTCTGATAATTCGTCACCGCATTCGCATGCTCCTGGTACATCACAGACAGCAGTTTTTCAACGGTATGAAGCGGAATGGTCTTTGGCAAAGTTACGGGCTCCCGGAACCGCACCTGTATTTTATTGAACGGATTCCACTCAATCATTTCCCTGTACTCAAAATAATGGAACACTGCTTTGAGCGATGCAATTTTCCGTTTCACTGTTTTCGGCTTATATTTTTTATGCAGCCCTGTAATAAAATCTTCCAGCACAGCAGGCGTTACCTCGCATAACTCTGCAGGCAGGACCGCCTGATGGAACTGCGTCAAATCAATCCGGTATGCCTTCAGCGTTTTTTTATCCAGTCTCTTCTGATACTGGCAGTAATCCAGATAGCCGTCTATGTATGTCTGCAAACTGCTCATAAAATTCCCTCCTTTTTTAGAAAACTACGTCTGATTCCATAAAAAAGCGGCCTGCAGGCTTTTATTCTCGCACACCGCCGCCAGACGGCGCTGTCACATCATTTGTAAATCAAACAGACAGATTCGCAACTATAATAAAATAACACAACAAACCTGCCTTTTCCCTCGGCAGCACTCATTCTGCTTTCCATAGTTTACCACAAATCCACCCATCCGTACCATGAAATATACACAGATACACATCCAGGACGGTAGAACGTGTGGCGCCGGAAGCTTTCTATACCGGGAAAAAAGCGGACAATAATACAACATTATCCTACGCATGTCAATAACAAAAAATAATTTACCTGCCATGGCCATCCATCCGGTGTAACAGTTCAGATAACCCTTGAACTGTTACCGTCCGGTACCACATAGTAAATGCAGAATGCTTAGGGCTTCTTAACATTCTGCAGCGGAGCAGGAAACCAGGATATCTCCCCGCCATCCGGCCTCCGAAAGGCCATAAACAAACCATAGTCCAGCACCAGCCTCTTTAAACGAAGGATAATGTTGTATTATACATCATGTAAGAACTCACCAGACACCCAGAAAGGAGTACGCATGACACCTTCATTTTCAATCCAGTTCCAGGCAGACCGCTTTCTACGAATCTGCCGCTATGCACAGGTCAGCCTTGACTTGCCTCGCCTGTTTTACAACGCACTGTCCCTGCTGGACAGCCAGGAAGGGAGCGACAGTTTCCATCTGCTGTTCCAGTTCCAGTCGCTGTGCCACGAATGGAACAGCCTGTCTGGCGAAACCGTAAAGCTGCTGCAGAATCTCTCAGCATATGGAGCGCACCTGTCGCATTTTTGCAGGGAAGAAGCTGCCGTCATCAAAGCCCTTCCGCCTGCGGAACAGTGCCGGACAGGCCTCCTGCCTGACAATATGCACGCTGCCCTGTGCGATATGCACAGACAGGCTGTCAGACAGGCGCAGGACAGCCTTCGTTTCCAGCATAAAGCCGACAGTATCCGAAGATGCGCGGAAAACGACCTCCAGCCCCAGGCAGCTGTTTTTAAGAAAATGCTGGATGCACAGCCATCTTTAGCTTTCAAAAGCCAGTGGATCGAATTTGAAATCCCACACTGCGGTTTTCTGAAGGATAATCCCGTTATTTCCAGCCTCATCCGGGATTTGGAAAACGCTACCTCTGAGAGTGAAGCCAGAAGTATCTGGGACGGGCTGCAGGAAACCGCGCAGTCCCTATGGTCAGGCGTACAGGATGCTTTTACCCATATGGGCGCGCTGGATGAAGAGCTCGCAGGAGCCGGCTCGGATATCCGCCAGCTGAATGCCCTGTGGACCTCTGCCGGCCAGTATCTGGACAGCATCCGGCAGACGCTGTCTGCCGCGCTGGACAGCGGACGGCTCCTCACCATCCGCAGCCAGCTGGAGCTGTGTGCATCCCAATGGGAAAGCATTGCCTGGTCCTGCCAGGATTTTGCAGCACAGCTGACCGCAGAAAAGAATAGGTAACCGATACAATCACACAAAGAAGAAAGGAATCACTATGTCAGATAACAGTTTTATTACACAGCAGGATTTAGACGCTTCCAATGCAATGGCAAAAACTTTGACACTGGAAACCATTCCCTCGGCACTCATATCCGCATTTAACGGCAAAACCCAGGCGCCGGCCGTCCTCGTCAATGCTGCCGCCGGACAAAAGCCATCCGTAGCCGGTGTGCCAGACCATCTGGTTACGGATGAGGCGCCAAGTACCTCAGATTCCCCGGTGCGCGGACTTATCCTCACCGAAGAAAATATTATCGATATTAAACGGTATGTCTGGAACGGTCTGCAGCTGCCCGTTGATGAAGAGAGTGTAAAACGCGAACTAAAGTACGATTCGTCTTTTGATGCCCAGAAACATCCTGAAATTTCGCCTTCTGCTTTCGCCGCCCTGAATACCCGGATTCACAGCCACTGCTGCCAGTGGTCCGACCTGGAAGCAGCCATCAAAGCACAGGGAACCTCCCTGAAAATCTTCGGCCAGGAATTTGTTTCTACAGGCAGCAGTATTCTGGAAGTCATTTCCCAGATGCCTGTGATAGAGAGGGTGAAAAAGTCACTGAAAACATATGGCGAAGAAGGCCAGGAATTCAGCTTTAGCGCAGATGACGTGGAAATCCGGGGCGGCCTTGTGGAACTGCTCGGCACGCTCAAAGCCGCGGCACAGGAGCGGCAGGAACATGCACACAGCCTGGCAGAACGGCTGGCCGGCTACCGCGGTGAAATGGAAAACAATATCGTACCTTCTGTCAGCAATATGAATCAGATTCTGGTACGCCTTCAAGAGAGCGGTGAAACGAAAAAACTCCTGGAACGCAAGGCAGCCCTGGATTCTGAAATCGAAAATCTGACGAAACAGTACAATAAGCTGACAGGATATGCCTTTACCGGCGCAGCCGGCCTGATTCTCGGACCGCTCGGCATCATTTCCTGGGCCATTACCGGCGGCATATTCGGCGACAAAGCCGAGCGGATACGCAAACAGCGCAACAGCCGTGAAAACGAACGCAATACCATCGTACAGCAGCTGGCTACAGAAACCGCACTGCTAAAATTTGTCACGAACACGCACAATGATGTTTCCAAACAGTGTGCGGTTCTGGATAAAGCGCTGGTTGGCGTAAAAAACCTGGAAGTCATGTGGGATGCTGTCGTACAGTATGTAGACGACGCCTCCGGCAAGCTGTCAGGCATCGATGAAAGCAAAAGCCTGCTGTTATTCCAAAACAGCATGAAAGGCGCCGTAAATTCATGGTCTGAAGTCAGGGATATTACCGGCGAGCTTGTCCAGCTCTTTGAAGACGCCTCCAAACGCGCCAAAGAAATGGGATTTTAAACAAACGAAGAAAGGATGTACCAGTCCATGGCAATTTATGAATATATACCGGAAAAAGAAACACTTTACAGCTCCTTCCGCAAGATATCCTGCATGAAAATCACATCTGCGGACGCAATGGTCGGCCATCTGTGCGATTTGGCTGACCAGCTGAGAGATACGGTGCTGGCCCTGGAAAACCTGCGCACGCGGGAACTCGCCAGAGTCCTTGCCAAATCCGGCAGCACACTGTCCTCCATCTCCCCGAAGCTTTTAAACGAACTCCGCCGGGAATGGGAAGCCAGTCCGTCCACGGAAGACAGGGAAGCCCTCGCGCAGGCAGTCTCTGAGCTGGAAGCCGAACAGAACCATGCCAGGGAACAGTTCAGCGCATGTTATTTCCCGGCTGTTAAAAAAATCAGGGACAAATGCTATGCCGTATCCCAGAGCCATATGGCGGATTACGTCATGGAAACACTGGCGGACAAACGCAAAACGCTGGACCGCCTGGCAAAACTGAGCAGTGAAGCGCTGCTGCCGTTAATGAAAAACCTCGAAGACCAGATTGCGGAAATTGACAAAAGCATATCCGAGAAGCTTGATGCAAATGTTTTTGACGAAGCGCTGAAACTGCTCCCATCCAATGAAACATTCGCAGACCTGGCAGCACTGGTGGAAAAGCATAGCCGCAAACCAGACCCGGAAGGCGCAGACAAGCCGAAGGCTCCGGCTGAGACAGAAAATCTCCCCGACAAAGGCAAAGCAGCGGAAAAAACTGCCGAAAACACAAAAGAACCGGAAAACCTGGCCCTGGAAACCGTAAGAACTGTGGCCAAAAAAGCTGCCGGCAGTGCAGGTACCGCTTCCCTTGCCAGCGCCATTCCGGAAGCAGCCGCCCTGAAACTCGCCTATCAGGCACTGCGCAGCACGCTGAGCTATATCAGCGAGACAGAGCATGTCTGCAGCCAGATTAGCAAACGTGCAAAACTGCGTGAAGCCCTTGACGCCCTGACCAAAAAATACGATGAGGTTCAGGAGGAATACCAGGCTGTTTCCTTTGACATTGCAGATTTGGACAGGCTTTTCCAGTTTCTCGAACAAGTGGGAGATTATTTTACAGAAACGGAAAAACTCGATATTACCCTCACAGCCTATGCAGAAGCACTCAGGAACGCCGATAATAACCCGGAGGCGTATGACGGTATTTTCCTGATGCTGCGGCAGTATATGAGCAAGCTGGACCTAATCTGGCATTAAGATAAGGAGATGATTCGAATATGAACGATACACAGGAAATCATACAGCGGCTGCATACACAGATGCAAAACACTATGACAGCCATGCCTGCGGATGCAAAAACAGACTGTCTGGCCGCACTGCAGTTCCCCGGAGTATCCATAGACCCATCCGAATATGACGAAACCGGCCTTTCTGACAGCCTGATTCAGCTGCTGGATTCCGGTGTCCATATCCAGGCGGCCTTTCAGCCGGCCGACAGCAGCCTGTACCGCATGTACGGACAGATACTGGACAACACAAAACTGCCTGCCAGTCAGGACCTCAGCACCGAAGAACAGCAGCGGCTGAAAATTGCACAGAAATATATCCGTAATAACAGCGCAGAATACCAAAAATACTATGACCGTTACCTGGACATCCAGACAGAGCTTATGGCTGCAAAAAGCAGGACTGCGCGCACTGCGGCACAGATGAAAATGAAACGCCTGACGCAGGAATGGTCTGCCCATGGCAGGCAAAAATATGAGGAATATTCCAATATAATAAGGGAACTGCACATCTCTTCCCCGGCCTCTTATTTTACATCTGCCCGGGAAAATTATGAATTATACACAAATGCAGACGTCCTGCTGGCACCCGCACACTGGTATGACGGAAATCCCGAACTGTCATGGACTTCCATGAGCCTTTCGGCAGATTCATCCGAAAGCAGCGCATCCAGCCAGACCTCCAGTTCATCCAGAGTCCTGGAAAAATTTTATCAGACGCCCGGTATCTGGTCTGAAATCGCCGGCTGGTTCGGTATCCGCAAAGGCAAAACTGTCACTACCGAGCTCAATGAACTGGTGCAAAAGGCAAATACGGCATTTTCGTCTTCGAATATGAATATGACCTGGAAGATGATGCCTGTTACCGTGCGGCGTCCATGGCTGGACCTGAATGTCCTTGCACTGAAAGACGCAAAAATCTCCGGCACAGCCCCCGGCGCATACAGTACCGGCGAACTTTCCCCGGACAACAGGGGCACAATACCCGGATACATTACTTCGTTTATTGTCGCGAAGGATATCCAAATGACCATGACGCTGTCAAAGGACATCGCTGAATCGCTGAAAGAGAACAGCTCTTCCATTACCTGCGGCCTGCTGTCGAATGGAAAAACAAACTCCATAAACATTGCAAAGACGCATGAAGACAGACAGAAAGGCACCTCGGATGTCACCATCTCAGCGGACAGCGGTGTGCAGCTCATCGGCTATATCATCCGCCCATTCCCGCGCTTTCCAAGCGCATGAGGGGCAGCCAAATGACTGCCGGGGAAAGGCGGCACCACTCCAGCCACCGCGAAGAATTACGTTACATCCAGCAGGCATCCGGGATGGTCGCAAACGAAGGCATCCGGCTGAGGCTGCAGAACCTGCTGTTCTGGTTCGTACAGGAAGCGCGGCGTGCCAGGATAAAATACTACATGTTTACAATTATTACCGTAATTCTCTCCACCGCGGTCATGATTATAACCTCCGCCAGCACAGGGCTCGCAATCTGGGCCAGCGAAGCATGGGGGACAGCCGCTAATCTGCTCGTTGCGGTGCTGGCCGGCTGCACCAATATCGTCAGCAGCCTGCTGGCACTGACGAAGTGGCGGGAAAACTGGATCCGCTACCGCCGCTGCGCCGACCAGATAGAGGGAGAACTGTCCCTCTATCTGGCACAGGCAAAGCCTTACCAAAATCCGGATTACCGGGATGGAAAACTGATGACGCGCGTAGAGCGGATTGCTGTCTGCGAAGAGAAATCCTGGGCCGAAACCATGCTGTCCGAGACGGAACAGGTACCTTCATCCTTAGATGCGGGTAAACCCATGAAAATACAGAATGAGCGGTAACTTATCACCTCTCGAAAGGATAATAACATGAAAGAACAAACGGCTGCCGGACATCCGGCACACACACGCCGGCCCGTCGGCGCTGCAGGGCTGGCACTGATTAAAAGTTTTGAAGGATGCCGCCTGACGGCATACAAACCTGTCCCTTCCGAAGCTTTCTGGACCATCGGCTGGGGACATTATGGACCGGATGTACACCAGGGACAGCGCATTACCCAGGCCCAGGCGGATGCCATGCTTTTGAATGACTGCCAGAAATTCGCCGATGCCGTAGACAATCCTGCCAACTGCCCCCTTACCGCAAAACTAAACGCGAACCAGCGGGATGCGCTGATTTCATTTACCTATAACTGCGGCGCCGGCAATTTGAAAACACTCTGCCAGGGGCGGAGCCTGCCGGAAATACACGCTGCAATAGAGCGGTATAACAAATCCGGAAAAACGGTGCTGCCCGGCCTGGTACGGCGCAGAAAAGCGGAGCAGGAATTATTTGCCAGACCGGTGTAATCATCCACACATTCATATGTACGCTGCAGTGTATGCATAATACTGGAACGTACTGTAACAAACAGGAACTGTGAATAAATAATTTATGCAGGCTGCAGAGGATTTTTCTTCGAAAGCGCCCGTCAAAAGTTATTTATTCACAGTTCCTGATTTACAGGAAAAGGGATTTAATGGTTTCTTCGTTCAGATGCAATTATGTATCATAAATCGCTACGCTTCAAATAAATCATCTCTTGTAATATTTTTCAGCCATTTTCCACTCCGGTAATGCCGGATCACCCACGGCCATTTGACGAACTCATCCGTACAGATCAAAAAATAGACCCACATCACCGGCAGCTTTAACACAAACGCCGCAAAAAATCCAAGCGGCACCGCATAGACCCACATATCAATCGTATCACAGATAAATCCAAACCGGCTGTCGCCGCCCGCGCGAAATACGCCTGCGATCAATGTCGTATTGACAGCCGCGCCCATCACATAATACGTATTAATCAACAGCATATGCTTTAAATAATACATCGCCTGCTCTGTCAGCTGCGCATAGCTTAGCACAACCGGAGACGCGGCCAAGATCATAAGCCCTCCGGCTGCTCCTGCGGCAACCGTCAGCTTCATGAGCTTTTTCGCTCCGTCTCTTGCTTCTTCCAGCTTGTTTTCCCCAATCATGTTGCCAAGCAAAATGCCGCCCGCACTCGCCATTCCAAAACAGAGGATCGTTCCAAAATTTCTGACAACAACCACAAAAGAATTGGCGGCCACCGCATCTGTCCCCAAATGTCCGATAATGACAGAATACATGGAAAACGCCAGACTCCAGCTGATGTCGTTGCCAAGCGCAGGCAAAGAAAGCCTGACAAAGTCCGCAAACAGCACTTTATGTCTGACAAACAGATACGTAACGTCCAGCTTGATGTCTTTGCTGAAATGCGACACGGCAAAACAAGCTGCCAGTTCAATGACCCTTGACATAGAAGTGGCAACCGCCACACCCATCGCTCCTAATTTCGGCGCGCCAAACAGTCCGAATATAAAGACCGCATTCAGGCATATATTCACAGAAAAAGCCAGTACATTCATGGCCGTGCTGACTACTACCCTGCCGACGCTGCGCAGCACCGCCAGGTATACTTCTGTAATTCCCCAGCACAAATAACAGACGCTCATGCAGCGCAGATAAGACGCCCCGACCGCTATCAGTTCCTGGTCCGTTGTAAAAATACGCATCATCTGTGCCGGCAGAAAACATGCAGCGCATGCGAAAAGCATGGAAATGCCAAGGGAAAAACGCAGCGCAATGCCTTCAATGACCTGCACCGCCTTTAGATCCCCTTTTCCATAATACTGTGCGCATAGCATGGTCGCCCCTGTCCCAAGGCCATAAAAAACCATAAATAATACATTCGCATACTGCGATGCCAGCGATACGGCGGAAATCGACGACTGTCCGACATAGTTAAGCATCACAACGTCGGCGGAACTGACTGCCGCGCTCAACAGGTTTTGAACAACAATCGGCAATACCAGCTTATAAATCTGCTTATAAAATGTATTTTTCTGCATATTTCTTTCTGTCTGCATAACCATACCTATCTGTCATAACCCTTCAGCCATTCTGATCTTTGGCATACAATACTTTTAGTAAAATCGGCGTCAGAATCGACGATACAATAATCAGTAAAATGACCGAAGTAAAATATACCGGCGTCAGCAGGCCGGCGGACAGCCCTTTTTGCGATACAATCAGAGCAACTTCTCCTCTTGTCATCATTCCGACACCGATCTTCAAAGAATCCAGCCGGTTAAATTTGCATATGCGCGCCATCAATCCGCATCCGATGATTTTTGATATAAGACCCGTTGCCACAAATGCCGCTGAGAAAATTAAAATTCCCATGCTCACGCTGTCTACATTCGTTTTTAGTCCAATACTTGCAAAAAACACCGGGCCGAATAACATATAGGAATTCGTATCCATTTTTTCTGCTATGTACTCAGAGTCCCGGATCGAGCATAAAATAATCCCTGCCACATATGCGCCTGTAATATCCGCAATGCCGAAATATTTTTCCGCAATATATGCCATAGCCAGACAAAACGCCAGCCCCGCAATCGGAATGCGTCTCGTATGCGGATATTTCGTATCTACCATTTTAAACAGCTTATAACTGACAAATCCAACTACGAGTGCGAACGCAAAAAACAAAACCGTATTGACAAGTACCGCCATCGGGTCTGAATCCGGATTTTTAAATCCAATCACAAACGTCAGCACAATAATGCCGATTACATCATCTATAATGGCCGCGCTTAATATCGTTGTACCGACCTTTCCTTTTAATTTTCCCATTTCTTTCAGCGATTCCACGGTAATGCTTACAGAAGTGGCCGTAAGTATCGTCCCGACAAATACCGCCTTATAAAACGCTTCCGATCCCCATGGCGCGACGCCGTAAAATATCATATACAATACCGCACCGCAGACTAACGGGACAAACACGCCTGCGCACGCAATCAGCGCCGCTATCGGGCCTGTCTTCATCAAATCTTTTAAGTCCGTCTCCAAACCTGCGGAAAACATCAGTAAGATAACGCCAACCTCAGCCATCTGAAGCAAAAACTCCGACTGGTCCACCCATCCTAAAATGCTTGGGCCTATGAGCAGTCCCGCGATAATTTCTCCGACAACCTGCGGCGCATGACATTTTCTGGCCGCTATGCCGCACAGTTTCGCGGCAATAATGATAATAGCAAGATCCTTAAACACTAAATATGATTCCATTTTTCCGCCTCTTTCATTAAAATCTGAACCATTACGATTTTATATCCATTGTCTTTTTTTGTCAAGAAAGAAGATTGCTATATTTGGAAATAAGCGATATACTTGTAAGAGTGCAGATATGGTGTTACATAACCAGAATGAATGCAAAAGTATGTTTGAGAGGAGCATCCCATGAAAAACTCATCTATCTATTACAGCGTAGGCCCGCTTTTATATTGTCCCGGCGACCGAAAAACGATCGTGCAGTCTGTCATCGGACAAAAATTGGGCAGCCGTTTTTCTTTAGCGTTATGCCTGGAAGATACGATCAATGATGCACATGTTACCGAAGCAGAGCACTGCCTTGCCGATTCCATACGTGAGATTCACCGTGCCATGAACAATATCCCCTTTTACCTCCCGAAAATTTTTATCCGTGTACGCAGCCCGCAGCAGATTTCCGGCATGAATGCCTTGTTAAAAGACAGCAGACGGCTCATCTGTGGATTTATTATTCCAAAATTCTCACCGGAAAATGCGGATGCCTATATACAGGCTGTGATTGCCGCAAATGAACAGTCAGACCAGCCGGTTTACCTGATGCCGATTTATGAAAGCGCGTGCCTGATCGATCTTCGCACCCGGTTCGATATTTTATATGAACTGAAAGAAAAGCTCTCTGCTGTCGAAGAGCTTGTGCTTAATATCCGTGTCGGAGGAAATGATTTGTGCCATCTGTTTTCCTTCCGCCGCCATAAACATGAATCCATCCATAAAATCCGGCCCGTTTCCGACATTTTTTCTGACATCCTGACTGTGTATGGCACAGATTATATCGTATCCGGCCCGGTATGGGAATATTATAACGGCAGCGGCTGGAAAGAGGGCCTGGCTGCAGAGATCGCTGATGATAAGCTGTGCGGCATGATCGGCAAAACAGTCATCCACCCAAACCAGATCGACGTTGTCAACCGCTGCTACCGTGTCGCACAGGCAGATTATGAAGATGCCTGCAGTATTTTAAACTGGGACGGCACCTGTGTCCGTGACGTATGTGCAAACTTTGCGGGAGAACGTATGAACGAGAAAAAAACGCATACCAACTGGGCAAGGCAGACGATATGGCTGGCAGAAGCATTTGGAACCTGTTAAATGTCTCCCATCTTTTTGATAATTCCGCAGCACTTATAATGCCGCAGGGGATAATCCTCCACCGGAACATGCTTTTCTTGTGCCAGACGATAAATGTGCCGCAGCGCCGGATCATCCTTCCAGCGCACATCTACCAGAACCTTCCAGGGAACACGCCTTAAAAGAACTCTTGTCGTTTCTCCGATGCCAGGCTTAATAAAATGAATATCCGCGATCTGCAGTGCCTTTGCGATCGCTTCCGCCTCTTCGGCTCCCGTTTCCCCTGTTTTGCATACATCATTATCCGTATGTTTATCAGGCGCCAGATGATCTGTCTTTGGAAAACGGGATTCAATCTCATGGATAAACGCATACGACAAGTCCGAAGCTGCCAGCTCTCCATAATAAACAGCGCCATGGAAGTCATCTTCTCTTATGATATCGCTTCTTAAAAAAGTGCGGCTGATCAAGCCTGATACGGTACAGTTCAGACACGAGCTGGGAATGAGCAGATCTTCATGTGTCCCGCACAAGTCCGTCACATGCGCAGGATCTGCAAGCACCGCAATTTCCGGTGATACCCCGCTGTATGCGGCTGTTTCTTTTTGCAGTTCCTTTAAAATCGCGCCTTTGCCAATCCACCCATCCACAAACAGCAGCTGCTGCGGTTCATATCGGTCCAGCAAATACCGCATGGCATTTTTATCGATTCCCCTGCCCCTGATAATCGAAATCGCATAATGCGGCAGCTCCAGCTGGAAATACTGCTTCAAATACCGTTTTAACAGGATGCCGATCGGAATCCCCGCCCGTGCCAGGGAAACAAGCACTGTCTTTTTCCCTCTGTTTCGCACAATCTTCTGCGCAAGGCATGCGGTTGCTTCCGCTGTGGGCGCTGCGTACATCTGCAGCGCTTCCTGATATACACGCATATATTGCTTCGTTGGGACATATTCAACTGGCAGCATCTCACAATAATGCCTTCCGGACTGTATGAGCATCTCCCGTTCTTTCGTCGGCTGCGGCTCCACCATTCCTGTAATGTCCTTTAACAGCAGGATAACATCCTCTTCTTTATAAGAACTTCTCAAATCAACACCACCTTATGACATAGATTTTATCGTTTTTGGACGCTGCAGCCTGTATCAGCGCTTCTAAGCCGTCCCGTTCCACGACGCATGCATCGGTAATAATCAGCACCAGATCATAGACGCCAATATCATAAATAAACGTCCGCCTGTTTTTATCATATAAGCTGGGCAGCTCATATCGTACATGCAGCGGATAATCTGCTTCTTCGTATACTTCGATCGGGCTTCTCGTTGTCGCATGAAACAAGACCTCCGCGCCGCCTTCTGCCATCTTTTGCGCCGCATACAAAGGCGGATACATAAATTCCTCTGTACCAAGTACAAGTATCCTGCCTTTTAGTTCCTCATGCAGCCTATTGTCTATTGCATGCCACAAATCCTCACACGCCTTTTCATATGCAGCCGCATCCGTAAGCCTTCTTGCATTTATCCAGCCTTCCACAGCCATTTCTTTTACGGTAATATTGTTTTTCGGCATCTTATAACTATCATCTATATATAACCCTTTGCGAATATACTTCTGCAACCCTTTTACATAATCCTTCTGCTCTGTCTTCACAAGATAATACAGCCTGATGTTACGGCTTTGATACATTTGCAGCGCTTCCTGATCCATCCCGTTTAAAACAGACGCTGCCGCATACTCGGCCTGGCCTGGATACTCCTGCTTTAACACCTGGATCAGGTTTTGTATCGTGTGCCCCGTCGTTATTTCATCTTCCGCAAATACAACCTTGTCAATCTTTGGCATGATCTGATCTAAGTCCTGCTTCACGAGCCGCTGCTGTGTGGCATGACTGTGTTCTTCCGAAAAATACAGATAATCAGCCGCCACATCCTCCCGGGTCGTCTGTATGTAATACGCCCCTAACCGGACTGCCACCGCCGCGCCAATCGCAGTCGCTGTTTCCGCGAATCCGATCACAAGCGTTTTTTCTCCGTCATACTCCCCCTCCAGGCATTCCGCCAGCTGCGCAAACATTCCAAGCGCATCGTCCGGCTTAGCCGGTATATGCTTTCCCTGCAGACGATTCATCACCAAATAGCTTCTCTTTTTGTTATGATCCCTTTTTGCAATCCGGATCAGATCTGTATTTTGATCTATCATTTTTTACTCCACTTCTTATAAGATTTTTAAACATATAAAAAAACATTTGACACAATCCCCCGCTTGCTCTAACATAAAGAATAAAAAAGGTACAAAGGAGCATGCTGATATGTTAAATTTAAATGAAAGAATGGTTACACTTGGCACACAACGCTCAGTCATCCGTGAACTGTTTGAATATGGAAAAATGAAGGCTGCCGAAATCGGAGCTGAAAACGTATTTGATTTCTCAATCGGGAATCCAAGCGTCCCTGCTCCGGCAAGCGTGAATCAGACAGCGGTAAAAATCATCTCCGAAATGGATCCGGTGCTACTCCATGGATATACAAGTGCGCAGGGAGACGCCGGCGTTCGCACGATGCTTGCGGATTCTGTCAATCAACGCTTCCATACACATTACACCGCAGATAATTTTTATATGTCTACCGGAGCCGCTGCTGCCCTGTGCTGCTGTTTCCATGGACTTTGCAATCCTGGAGACGAAGTTATTATTTTTGCTCCATATTTTCCGGAATATACCGTATTTGTGGAAGGCGCAGGCGCAAAACCAGTCATTGTCGCGGCGGATACCGAAGCTTTTCAGATTGACTTTACAGCGCTGAAAGAGGCGTTGTCTCCGCATACCAAAGCAGTGATTGTGAACTCGCCGAACAATCCTTCCGGGGCTGTTTATGCAGAGGAAACCATACAGAAGCTGGCTGCGCTTTTAAAAGAAAAGTCAAACGAATATGGACATACGATCTTTTTAGTCTCCGATGAGCCTTACCGCGAGATCGTATTTTCCGGTACAAAGGTACCGTTTCTGCCAGATTATTATGACAATACGATCATCAGCTATTCCTGGTCAAAATCATTGTCCCTGCCAGGGGAACGTATGGGCTATGTGCTCGTGCCTTCTTCGGCAGACAGCTTTGAACAGGTGTATGCGGCGATTGCCGGAGCCGGGCGCTCTCTGGGCTACGTCAATGCGCCAAGCCTGTTCCAGAGAGTATGCGCGGCCTGTGCAAATGAGACAGCTGATATTTCCGTCTATGAGACAAATAAAAACCTGTTGGTAAATAGCCTGCGGGAAATGGGCTATCATGTTGTAGAACCAGGCGGTACCTTTTATATGTTCCCTCGCGCATTAGAGGCAGATGATGCCGCTTTTGCAGAGCGTGCCAAAGCGCATAATCTTTTGATTGTGCCGGGATGCGGATTTGGCTGTCCGGGCCATGTGCGGATTTCCTACTGCGTGCCGACGGAACGCATTGAAAAATCTCTGCCTGCATTCGAGGCATTGGCAAAAGAATATATTTAATACAGTTCCTTACAGAAAAAAGGTAACAGTTCAGGTAGGTCTGCGCATTTTCTGCGCAGACCGTATGAAAATGTAGTGGCTGCAGGCATCCGGCCCATCGCGAAGCGATTTTCAATGGCCGGATGCGTAACAGTTCAAGGGTTATCTGAACTGTTACAAAAAAAGTGCCGTGGGTTGCTCTCCTACGACACTTTTTTATCGTCAGTCTTTAGTCTGCAAGCGCAGCTGTAATAATCGCCATCGAATATACTTCCGATGCGTTACAGCCTCTGGACAGATCGTTAATCGGTGCGTTTAATCCTAATAAAATCGGTCCGTAAGCTTCAAAATGCCCCAGACGCTGCGCAATTTTATACCCGATATTTCCTGCGTTAATATCCGGGAATATAAATGTATTTGCATGTCCTGCCACTTCTGAATCCGGACACTTTGTACGTGCCACGCGTACAGATACCGCGGCATCGAACTGCAGCTCGCCTTCGATTGGAAGATCCGGATATTTTGCCTTTGCCTTTTGCGCCGCATTGCGCATCTTATCCACATCCTCACCTTCTCCGGAACCAAAGGTTGAATAGCTTAAAAATGCCACCTGCGGATCTATGCCGAAAATCTTCGCGCATTCTGCTGTCTCTCCTGCGATTTCCACAAGCTGATCCTCGGTCGGTTTGATATTAATGGCACAGTCACCCATTGCCAGCACTTCATTATCACCAGTCGCGGAAGGACGTACGAGAATAAAGCAGGAAGATACAATGCTGTTGCCTGGCTTTGTTTTAATCAGCTGCAAAGCCGGACGCACCGTATCTGCTGTGGAATACGTAGCTCCTCCTAACAGTGCGTCTGCCAGCCCCATTTTTACTAACATGGCGCCAAAATAATTCGACTGCGCCAAAGTTTTTCTTGCCTGATCCGGTGTTACCCCTTTTGACTTACGCAGTTCACAGAACATGTCCACCATAGCATCCATATCCTCATATTTTTGCGGGTCAATGATCTCCGCGCCACGGATATTATAACCGCAATCTTCTGCTGCCGCAATAATTTCATCTTCATTCCCGACTAAAATGGGATGCAGGAAATAGCTTGCCAGCAGTCTGGACGATGCCTCTAAAATACGCGGATCCTTTCCTTCTGTAAAAACGATTTTTTTCGGACTTTTTTTCAAAATATTTATCATCTGCCCAAAACCAAACATAAAATTCTCCTCCTGATTTCTTAATTTATCTTCGATACGAATTACATATTCTTCCATATCTATTAAAACACTATCTAAAAGAGAAATCAATCCTTAATTTTTAATGTTTTTGATTCAAAACAAGGTTGCCGTCCGCATCTGCGGCGTTCAGTGCAACAGTACCGGCCTCATCCAAAGCGCAGGCTTTCCATATGCGTTTCCTCTCCTTCTTAAGTCCCAGGTTCTGCCCTGTAACCTGCCATGGATCTTCCACCTGGAAGAGCACTGATGTCTTTCCAATCGGCAGGCGGCTCTGTGTGCTTGGAAGAAAATCATAAGTAATATCCCCGTCATTTGCCTGATCCTCTGCCAACAGGTCATTTGCCTGCTTTTGGCATTTTTGCGTCCGGACCGTTACCTGCACAGACTGTTTGGCTGGAATCGTAACGGTTGTCCTCGCATAAATGACCCGTGTCTCGGCAAACAGCCGTTCAAAGATTTCGGTTAATTCCAGGCTTTGGTATCGCTGCATTAACGTATCATAAAACAAATCTTCTTCACTCATCATTGTCAGTACACGAAATGCCGCGTCTTCATTCATATATACCGGAAGCTCTGCTGCATATATCCCCTGTTCATAATCTTCACTCATCTTTCTGGCCGCATCGAAGCTGCACAAACGCAGTGCATCTGTATAAGACATTTCCTGGCTGCTCATATCATACTGCAGGCCTTCGATTTCTTCTTCACAGTCCAGATTCGTATAATAACCGATCTGCGGCCTGACAGACTGGTCTCCTGTCACGATCAGCATCCGTTTTTTTTGCTCTCCTGAAGCAAAAAAGCAATAGGTAGTGCTGCCATCTTCTTTTGTAAAAGAATGGTCGAAGCCATACGTAAGCACATCCGCTCCCGCATCTTCCATTGTGACGCCAACTACGCCCTGCTGCGTTCCATCCACAGACTCTTTTTGCATGCTGATATCCGGAAACGTATAAACATGGACATTTTTATTCCAATCAGCCTCCTTTGCAAGCGCCTGTTCCTGATAATCTGACTGCTCATCAAAAATCTCCAGGTATGTCTCCAACGTTGTCTGTTGTTCGATAAAGGTCTGCTCTTCCCTAAATTCCTGTTCCTTTAGAGCTGTCTCTTCTTCCAGATCCGCGTTTCGGTATGCATAGATGCTTTCACCTATGCTATAGGTTATTGGCGTACTGTCTTCTCCCGTTACCTGCAATACTTCTTCCTCCAACGCATAAGCTCCATTCAATGTACCCGCAAATGGATACACGATCTGCAGCGTCTTATCATGTTTCGACGTATTTTTAATTTTATATACATCCCTGACCTTCAGCAAAGAGCTGCTGCCGTCTTCTTCTTTTTGCGTGCCTGCCACTCCCTGCAGTGAACGGCTTACTTTCAGCTTTTGCGTATCTCCTGTAGCCGTCAGCGGAAATACAGGCCCTTCATATGTATCGTATCGAACCGGGCGCATTTCCTCTTGCCCTGCAAATACACTTTCCTGTTCAGAACCACTCCCATCTTCCTGCGCATCTTCGTTTATAGCCATATCTGCACCGCTGTCATAGGAACTCCCATCTTGATCCGTACTTTTTTGGCCATCGCTTTTTTGATCTGCAGCAATATCAAAACTGCCGCTGCTGTTTAAGCTGCCCGATGTATCTTTTTGTATATAATTATTCATAATATATCCAGCGCTGCCTAAAACAATACATAAACATGCCGCTACCGGCAGATATTTTAAATATCCGCCCAGTTTTTCCATCGCCCATTTCCTGTATGGCACTCTGCTGCCCGTATCTGTCCTAACATCTGTGTCTTCCTTTTGGACTTTGTCTGCATCCGGATGGCAGGCCTCCTGTCCATTCGCTTCTTCTAACTGTATATGCTCCTTTGACGCCTCCAGAACCATTTCATCCGGAATCTGTCCGATTGCCTGAAACAGCCGTTCCCCTGCATTTTCTGTCATATGATGATCCCTTCCTTTTCCAAAAAAGCTTTTAATTTATTTCTGCTGCGCATGAGCGATGACTTTATTTTGCTTTCCGTCATTTCAAAACGCTCTGCGATCTGCTGGATACTGTCCGCATACCAGTACCTTCTTACAAAAATAATTCTGGCATCTTTGGAAAGTCCCGCCAGAAACTGGCTGATCGCATCCGTAATGACAATCGTGTCTGTACGGGTTTCCTCCGAACTAAAATCCGAAATGCATTCTTCCAGTTCCTCATAAATCAAATCCATCCCCGCTCCTCCCCGTTTAGACGCCCTGCTTTTACGATAACGGTCCAACGATAAATTTCTTGTAATTTTTCCTAAAAATGCCTGAAAAAATTCCGGCCGCTTTGGAGGGATCACGGTCCATGACTTAAACCATGTATCATTGACGCATTCTTTGGAATCCTCTTCATTTTTTAAAATATTATGCGCGATATAATAGCAAAAAGTACCGTATTTCAAATTGGTCTGCCTGAGTGCTTCTTCATTTCTCTGCCAATATAATTCAATAATCTTTTCATCCTCCATAGGTATCTCCCTTATGTTTCTGCGGCTGTCCTTTTGGACTGCCCTTTTCTATATAAACGCAATATCTGACTGTCAGGTCGCACAAACTGTTACATCATGGCAATAAAAAAAGCTTTGATCTGTGTGTCAAATTTCATCCTTCTGCCGTACAAATCAAAGCTCTTTTCATATTTTTCAAACACAACCCAGTGCTTTCATAAGCATTTCCACCGTATCATCATCCGGAAGCATAACCACCCGTCCCGCGTCATCCGTCTTGCCTCCCTCTTCCAGCAGCTGGAATTTTGTTTCCACCCATATTGCCTGATCTGCCTTTACCTCTTTTTCAGGCAGCTTTGTTCCCAGTTTGATCCGTTCGTTTTTAATCATAAACATGTACGGAGACAAATAGATCCGCATATTCGTATAATTGCCAACTGCTTTCATATATGCTGCTGACAGCATATTTGCAAATTCCGTTACTGCAGAAAACGCGATTTCATTTGTATACAGCTGTTCCTCTTCACACTGCATCCCTGTCATCTTTTCTACGACACCATATACAAAGGAGCATTTTAATATAAACAGCACCGACCCGCACAGCGGCGGCGCAAACCGCATCCAGATTCCCACATCATCCTCTCCGATATGTGAAAGCAGCGTCTGATCGGACATTCCCGCTACCGGAATTACATTCGGTGATGCCAGTTCTATCCGTACGCCAAGAATCCTGCCCATCGTAATGCTCGCCATGCCTACCCCTACGTTTCCAAGCTCATACAGAACATCCTGCACATCCGTATCCAGTTTTCCATCCTGGCTAAACAGCTTCATAATGACTCCCCCACTCCTGTAACCTGACCTGTATTCAGACACCAAGCGCTTTATTTACAATTTCAATAAACTGCTTTTCATTAAATGGCTTTACAATAAAATCTTTCGCTCCGGCTTTTAGTGCATCCATAATAATCAGCTCCTGGCCGATTGCCGAATTGATTACAATGGAAGCCTGCGGATCGATTTCCAGCAACTTTTTTAACAATGTCAGGTCTGTATTATCCGGCAGCGTAATATCCAGCAAAGTCAAATCCGGCTTTTTCTCCTGAAACATCTCCAATGCCGCGGCAGCTGTCGCTGCTTCTATAATGTTATCATAACCTGCGTTTTGCAGCGTCTTTTTCGCAAGCACCCTGGCAAACCTCGCATCATCAACTACGAGAATCAGCTTCTCCATATAATATCCTCCCATTTTCTGTATTTATTTATGCAGTTCTTCCTGTCTGCGCACACTGATTGCCTTTGGCTTTTCCTCCAGGCACCGTTCATATTCTGATACCGGCATAGGACGGTAAAAATAAAACCCCTGGGCATTCCGGCAGCCTATCGACAATAAAAATTCAGCCTGCTCAATCGTCTCCACGCCTTCTACAATGACATCCAGGCCCAGCCGTTTTGCCATTTCTACAATCGACTGCAAAATAATCATCCCGCGCCTGTCATCCGAAGAGGTCGGAAGAAATTTTAAATCCATTTTTAACACATCCACCGGGATTTCCCGCAAAGAATTTAAAGAAGAATACCCGCTTCCAAAATCATCCATCAGGACATGAAAATGATTTTCCTGCAACAGCTTCGCCAGATTATGCAGCTGCATATTATCTGATACAAACGCACTCTCCGTCAGTTCAAAAGAAATCAGATCATGCGGCACATCAAACTCTTCCACACACGCCTTAATCTGTTCCAGCAAATTGGGATTATATAAATCCGTTCGGGATACATTGACAGAAATCGGATATACCGTTTTTCCCTCATCCAGCCATCTGCGAATCATCCTGCAGGTCATACGAAGCATAAAATCATCCAGCTCTGAAATAAAACCATTTTTCTCAAATACTGGAATAAACTCACCAGGCGATATCCTTCCATAAGACGGATGCGTCCACCGCACAAGCGCTTCCGAACCAATGATCTTTCCCGTATCCATCTCGCATTTAGGCTGCAGATACAGCTCAAACTGCTCCGTTTCCAGCGCTTTTTTCATTTCCGCTGTAATAATCTGCTCCATAAGTTCTTTCTTACGGATTACACTGTCATAATAAGCAACATGATTCACATAACTGTTTTTCACCATCCGCTGAGCCGACGCAGCCCTGTCCATCATTGTTGAAACTGCGGTCTGTTCCCTGCGGTCTTCTTCACTTGTAATATAAACGCCAAACGACATCATCATATCAAACTTAATCGGATATACATGCAAAGACGCCTGTAGGAAATCAATAAGCTCCTGTATGCTGCCGTCATCTGCAGGCATGCAGATACAAAACATATCCGAAGATATTCTGCAGTATGTACTGATTTCCAGAATCGGACCCGCCCATTCCTGAATCTTTACACCGATATACCGCAGTATGTTATCCCCTTCTTTTGTTCCATACATTTGATTAATAATGCGAAATTTATCTATATCCATGCGGATTACCGCATAATTTTGATCCGGATGCGACTGTATCATTTTCTCTGTCATCTGCATAAAGCTTTCCAGATTCGGCATATGCGTCAAAGGATCTTTCGCCAGTAAAAATTTTAATTTCTGCACCGTTTCCAGTTCCTGCTCCGCATTCGTAAACGTAATAAGCGCACGCTCTTTTTCCCCATCCTCACCCGCATAGCAGACCAGACCGACACGATACCATTCATAGGTATGCGCTTTCACATAAAATCTTGCATTAATACTCCGGTTTTCTCCTGCTTTCAGATCAGAAAAATCAAAAAAATCCTTCAGTAAAGCAATATCATCCCTCAATACAACCTTACTGTAATCTTTATTATTCTTATCTTTTTCATTCTGCCAGTCTCCATATACATGCCGCCGCTGCGCAGGATCTATATAACATTGTTTTGTCTTAAAATTATATTCTACAATAAAGGAATGTGTTTGTTCCAGTATTCTGCTGTCCCTTAACAGCTCCGCCTCATTTAAGCGGTTCTGATTCATGGCCTGCAGGCTTTCATTGCTTTCCTGATTATTCATGCTTTATCCTCCCTGAACAACATGGTTTCTTTTTGTAAAATATTTATATAAACTTGCCGTAACAACCGCAAAAAACAACTTTCTTTTTGGCAATAACTTATAATCAGTTTAGCACCTGCAGAAAACAATGTCAATAATCGGTAAAGCTTTATTTTGCCAATAAACGGTTATACGCCGTGGTTCAATACAAGAGTACTATATAAAAACAGCACCTCACAACCTTCAAAATCCACAAACTGCCCTAAAACCTCCGGCCGGATATAACGGATATCCACAAGTGTTATTCGTTCATATCCGCTGACCAGAAGCGGCGCTATTGCCGAGCCAAAGGAATCCCGAAAAATTACAAGCTTTTTTTGATTCCCCGCTTTTGGATTTTCTATTGTAAGCAAAGACAAAGGGCCTGATAAAAAGATCTCATAAGGATCTTTACCAGACGCCTTTTCCATATCATATACTGTCATCTGCTTTCCGTTCTGCCAATCATATACTATGCACTGATCTATTGCTTCTCCTGTCAGATATTTCAGTGTATCCGCTTCTTTAGAAAGTGCATACTGCCCATCATAAGCTCCATAAAATTTTTGTGCCAGCGTATGCACTTTATAATCATTTTCCAATTGTGTACCCATACGTTCCGCCAGCCTGTCCGCAACATCCGTAATCTTTTCCTGCCGCCAATGCGGGTCTGTCTTATAATAATCCTCTTTTTCCAAAAGATCAGAAATCGGGATATATTCGGCAAAATGTGCCTCCCTCTTCATGATATTTTCAAATTCCTCATAATCCATTGACAAATGACCGCTCTCTTTTGCCAAAAAACAATTTTTATCTGGAATCACTGATAAATAAACAGCATTTTCTTCTGACAAATATTTTGTACAGACAGATGCAAACTGCCCTGCCGCCTGTATCAAAGAGTTCTTATGCATCGGATATTCCATCTTGGCAAAAAATCCATTTGAAACATACAGTCCCTGCTGGTCCTGCAATTGAAAGACATGCGCTGACATACCTGTCTGAATCATACGCAGCCGTTCACGAAATGGAAACGTATCAAGCGCATAAGCTTCAAAATCAGACATAAACTGTCCGCTTTTTACCGTTTCTGCGGACAGTTTTGGCGCTGCGGCCAAGTACCGGCGTTCACTATAGGAATACTTTGGTTTTTCCAGTAATAAACAAAACAGACATCCCGCGGCTAAAAACAGGGCTGCCATACTGCAAATAATTATATGCTGTCTTCGCACAACGATACCTCCTATTTCTTTCTGACTTTTACTGCAGTTGCTTGACAATGTGTTGCGTTTTTGTATTGGCCATTTCCCCCTCACCCGACTGTTTTTCTCAGGCTTTACATGTAAATTCATGAACATTTATGAAAGAACCTGCAGACGTTAACATCTTACAAAAGATTCAAATGACTGCGAAAAAATACCAGCTGTAATAATTCTTAACATTCTGGAGTAGGAGCCAAAATCCAGGCCCCGCCCCTCATCCAGCGTCCGGATAGCCAACAAACAAACGCACCACAATCTCAAAATCGAAAGTACAAAAACGGATGAAAGGTGCTGTTCACAAGATATGCGCATACTACAACCATCAGAAAAAGCAGCACCGCTGGCTCCACAGCATTCCAAATCTTCCCACAAACTGGCCGTTTCAAAATAATGCCCGACAAATAAGGCATACATGGCACGGCCCCTAATACTGCTGCCAGAAGCACTCCTTTATAACTGCGCAGATAATACAGCGTTTCTTTTGAAACCAGCGGCAGGCTGCCTGCCCCGAACATCCCTTTGATATCAGAACATGCCTGTTCCATATTCCGGGCATGAAAAATTACAAAACTTATGAGAATGAAAAACATAAAATAGATATGAGAACCTATGCCGCTTTTTTTCATCAGTATCTTTTCCGCGCATATAAGTACTGCAAACAATAATCCCCATACAAGGAAATTCCACTCTGCCCCATGCCATAATCCAGTCAATATCCAGACAATAAAAATATTTACCATCTGCCGTGCGCGTCCTTTGCGGCTGCCTCCCAGCGGAATATAGACATAGTCCCGAAACCAGGAGCCAAGCGATATGTGCCAGCGCCTCCAAAATTCAGTAATACTTCCGGATATAAAAGGCATGTGAAAGTTTTTCGGAAAATAAAATCCAAATATTCTTCCAAGACCGGACGCCATATCACTGTAACCAGAAAAATCAAAATAAATATAAAGCGTACAGCTGACCGCATAGATCCAGTAAAACAGCACCGATTTTTCCTGCGAAGCCCGAAAAATGCTGCATAGCTGCGCCAACTGATCAGCCAGCAATACTTTTTTTGCCAGCCCGATCACAAAATATCGGATTCCCCAGGCTGCCATAGCGAACGAAGTACGACGGCCGGTGCCTGATGTTCCATCCGTTCCGATCTGGCCTGCGATATCTGCATAACGAACGATCGGTCCTGCAATTAACTGCGGAAACATCGTAATATAAACAGCCAGATGCACAATATTTTTCTGGGCGCTCTCCCCTCTGTAAACATCGACCGTATAGCTGATCAGCTGAAACGTATAAAAGCTAATGCCGATCGGAAGGGAAACTTGAATGAACGAAAACTCCCGTCCGATCAATCGGTTGAAATTTATGAGGATGAAATTGGCATACTTAAAATACAGCAAAAAAGAAAGGCTGACACAGACCGATAACAGGCATAACATACGCCCTGTCTTTTTTTCTTTGTATTTTTCTATCAGTAAACCAAAGGCATAGGCGGACACGATGCTTATTCCCATAATGGGCACCTGCTGTGGTTCTCCCCACGCATAAAAAAACAGGCTGCACAAAAGCAGAACTGCATTCTGATACTTTCCCGGCACTAAAAAGTACAAAGCAGCCGTTATCGGTAAAAAATAAAATAAAAATGTAATACTTGAAAAAACCATTATCCAATCGGCGCTTCTGTTAAAATATTAGCGTCTTGAAAAACATTCATTGCTTTTGTTTTAAAAGTATCCATCATTTCTGCTTCACCATATGCCGTTATCACGTACGTACCGTCCACATCTATAACCAGCATCGTATCCGGTTGGCCGCATATCCATTGTTTTTCTGTCAGCGCAGTTTGAACTGCTTTTGCAAAATCATCCTGCGAAACGCCGTCTTTCAGCCGGTATGCCGCACCGGTAAACACATTTCCATTCATCATATGCACCATCGAAGCTGCGTCTGCGATGTTCGATACATATTCGGCCGGAAGTCCAAGCACCTGTTCCATCTCTTCCGTCTTATTTACATCAAACGTACCCGGTTCATCCGTTACCGCATGTTCCTGATCCCCTCCATACATGGCAAACTGTTCGTCTTGTGTATAGGTATCAGAGACAGCCCGCAGTACTTCTACAGCTTGTACGTATGCGGAATCTTCCCCCATGTCCTGCAGATGATTTCCGCATGCACACAATACTGGCAGAAAAAAACAGGTCAGGCCTATCAGAGCTTTCTTTTTCATCACTTTCTTCTCACTTTCCGAAACGTGTTTGAAAAATGCTTTCCGTGAGACATACCCTGATTTCAAACACGCTCTAACTTGTGTAGAAAGTATTTTAACCAAAAGTGAGAAAAACTATTCCGATAAGAAAAACTATTTCGATTAGAAAAACTGTTCCTATAAGAAAAACTATTTCTGCAATGCAGTATACTAAGTGCCGCAAACTGAAGCTGTATTTGTCTGACAGGCTACCTATTGGCTATCCAAAGCACCCCTACGAGCAGAAGCATGACTGACGCTCCAAGCAGCAGTATCGTATTTAAAACAGCATGCACCTTTCTTTTCCATATTTTCGAACATATCCAAAAAATACCTAAGCCGATCAAGCCTCCGAACGTATTTGTCAGCAGATCAGTGATATCACTGACCCCTGCTGCAAATACGAATTGAAGAATTTCAAGCGCAAGACTTGTAAAAAAGGATGGTGCAAGCCGCTGTACCCAATTTTTTGACGCTGCCATCATACTCGAAAAAACGCCAAAAGGAACAAATATCAGGACATTATTTACGATTTCTGAAACATCGATGCTGTCGTTTACCACAGCGGAACCTGCAAACGGAATCAAATTTACACTTCGGATTTGACCTGTATTTGAAAATGGTATTTGCATTTTAAATAGAATAATCCATATTAGCGCAGCAAAATATATACAAAATAAAATTTTAGTTAAATTTTTATTCCCCATTTTCACTCCTAATCGTACAAATATATTATCCTTTTGTTCCTTGTGATTCTGCCCTGGATTTTTCAGAAAGATACCCAAGCTCCTGCAGTTTTTCAATGATATGCGTATTGTCTTGATTTACGAATATAAACGTTTCTCCGTCTTTTTCGTTACCTCCGATCTGCAGGTTGTAAATTCCGGTGTTCGAAACATTGATATATCCTGCTTCATCCCTGATATCCAGCGTCAGACATCCAATATCCGTTTCGCTCGTTTCGCTCGTATCCGCATACATTGCACTTTCATCTGTTTCATCACTTTCATCCGCGTCACTGGCTGCCTTTTTACTGTTCACATCCAAAATAACCGCTTCATAGAGCTGTTTGGCATCCGCTTCTGTAATTCTTATTTCCTGACTCGTACCATCAGGCAGATAGTCTTGCCAGATTCCCCCATATACTTCAATGTCCGGATAATGAATGCCAAAATATTGTTTTAATATCAGTTCTGGATCAGCCGCATATGCCTGCAGCTGCTTTGATACGCTGTCAGGTTCGTTCGATATAGGTATTTCATACCTTCTTCTTAAAATCGAATCATCTTTTAACAAATAATCAATGGTCAGATATTCACAATCGCCGCTGCGGTCCCTTGCAATTTTTTTATATTCCTTTTTCGAACGGATGATCTGGCTGTGAATGTCATGCACCAGAGAAATTTCCTCCTGATTATTAGCGAGCAGCTCCAGACTGCCGCTCATTTTCGCTGCCTGTATCTCTTCCATAGACGGTATCTTTTTTTCCAATCCAACCACATCCAGATCCAATGCAAGATAACACACGCATATGACAGCAGTATAAATGACACATTCACGGATCTTTTGTTTTGTAAATATATGCACACTGCGCTCCAGCAGCATCTGTGCGATAAAAAAGACAATCAGGCCGGTTACGACCACGATGCACAAAATAACGAAAAATGATTTTGTATAAAACATACTGCTTAATAATACCGCCATCAATGCTGACGTACAAATTGCCGCTCCCCACCTGAAAATCGGCTTCAGCCACTTGACGGTAATCACATCTCCAGCCGTTTCCAAATGTTTTTTCTCATACGTAACTACAGCGACGATTACAAATAATGCAGCAGCCGCAGCATAGCCCGGCAGCATATTCATATTATAAACAGCTTCTTCCAATCGCTCATATACTGCAGTATGGCTGTTAACTCTTATCCGGCGCGAAAAATACAGGATAGGTGTAAACACCCCTATTCTGCTGCTTGACAGACTATACGACTCCAAGCCATAACATAACAGGCTAAGCATGGTTTCCAAAATCAATATGCATCCGTCATATAAAAAATTTATGATTAAATACATGACCGGCACAGCAAGTATATTGCCAACAAACATTAATACACAGACAGCCAGGCTGAAGAAAAATACATTTTCTACCGCTGCCGTAACCATCCAGAGCAAATAACACTGAACCACATCGCTGTCCAGCGCTCCATGCGCCACTCCTGCAGCCAGCCCCAGTAATGCTGACAGCATCGCCGGTATGATCAGAAACAACACTCCCGTTATATAGTTGGTCGTAAATAACGAACGTCTGCTCACTGGAAATGCATGCATCATGTTAGAATTCCTGGCTGTAAACAAATAAGAAAATACATACATGGCGCATAGCAATGCAGCCAGGGCAAAAAATGGCACATAAGTACCCATTGCTTCCCATATATTTGAAATCATGATTTGTTTTAGCTGATTTGCAAGCTCCTCGCCCGAACTTGAAGCATACTTTACCGTATCGGATAATGAAGCATAGATGTTTACAGGAATCGTCAGCAGATAAAAAAGCATGATCCCCGCCCACAGGCACCATCCTCCTGTCAGGTTTCGTTTCCATACGGATTTATTAAATAAGGATATCTTTGACTTCATACTCAGCGCCTCCCAACTCATATATAAATATCTCTTCTAATGTCAGCGGAAGAATATCCAGTAAGATCGGCTTCAAAGAAGCTATCTGTGACCGGATGATCCCCTGTTCTCCACGAATAATCAGTGTATGCACCCTTCCTGCCTTTGACTGATGCAAGATGTCGATTCCCGCAGGCAGCATTGGAAGTTCTTCAGTTTCAAACGCTACCTGGATCTTGGAAACGCTGCCCTGCAGATCATCCAGCGATTTCTCCATCATGATTTTCCCATGATGCATAATTCCCACATGATCGCATACATCTTCCAATTCACGCAGGTTATGCGAGGACACTAACACCGTAGTTCCATGTTCCGCCACATCGGACATTAAAAGGCTCCAAATCTGTCTGCGCATAACCGGATCCAGTCCATCGACCGGTTCATCCAGTATAAGCAGCTTCGGCCGGCAGCAGATCGCCAGCCAGAAAGCAGCCTGCTTCTGCATTCCTTTTGAAAGCCTGCGGATTGCACGCTTGCGGCTGATAGACGGAAAACATTCCTGCAGACGCTCAAACAATTCCATATCAAAAGATGGATACAGATCTTTATAAAACCGCACCATATCTTTCAGATTGGACTGGTTAAAATAAAAAATGTCATCCGGAATATAAGCAATTTCTGCTTTTACAGCGGCATTTTCATAAACGATCTGCCCATCTACCCGTATTTCTCCTGCATCCTGGCGATAAGCGCCTGTAATATGCCGTATGATCGTAGATTTTCCCGCGCCGTTTGGCCCTACCAGTCCATAGATCGCTCCTTTTTTTACATGCATCGTTACCTGGTCCAGCGCCGTAAACTTTTCAAACCGTTTCGTTACGTTAATAACTTCTATCATTTCTGCGCACCTCCCTGCTGTATGTTGTCAATTCGCTGCTTTAACTCCTCTGGACTCTTCTTTAAATACAAAAGCTCCGTCACAGCCTCGTCAAACTGTGCAAACAGCATTTCCTGCCTGCCGGAGCGAACCTCGCTCAAAGGCGCGGCAAAGCTCCCTCTGCCGGATACTGTATAGACATAGCCTTCCTGCTCCAGTTCACGATAAGCTTTCTGAATCGTATTTGGATTAATCGCCAGCTGGCTTGCAAGTTCCCGTACGCTTGGAAGCTTTTCATCCTGGCGGATGGCCTCAGAGAGAATCAATCTTCGCAGTCCGTCTTTGATCTGCTCATAAATAGGCCTTGCATCCCGATAATTTAATTCCAGCATATACCAGTTCTCCTTTCCGATACAACTTGTATGTATAACAATTGAAATTATTTATATATTTATTGTCATCTTTTGTTATTTTTTGTTGTTAATGATTGTTATCCATTGCTTGTGTATCTATTGTCTGTGTATTCATTGTTATTGTGTCTATTGTATCGTACGTACTATCTGTATTATTTGTACTAACACACTTTAACATAAGTCATTGGCATTGTCAATACCAAAAAACACTCCGGATGATTCTATATCAAATACAGAATCATCCGGAGTATTTTTCATTTATCTTATTTCACCTTATTTTTTTGTAACATGCAGCATTACCGAACGACAGCATGCTTCATCAAAAAATTAGTCCACAATTCATAATACTGCGCATACATATGCACTTCATCAAAAGTATAATCTGCTTTTAAATATCCTCCTTTATCCGTCAATTTTTTGCTGACATCCAGATAAAAAATATCTTTCCCATCAGCCAGCTGCGCGATCGCGACATTTTTATCATTAATATTGATATTGTTAAAAATCTCATCGTCCGACGCCTTTACCTTACTGACTGGAATGATCCCCTGGATATAAATGACGGCATCCGGCTGCCATTTGTGAAACTTACGCAGCACACGCTCATACGCTTTCTGAAACGTACCCGTATTGCCTGTACCAAGTTCATTGATTCCTACCATAAAATAAATCTTTCCGTACTTATAGTTTTTTAACATATGCGCAACACTGACTTCGTCGCCCGTCTTTGGATCCGTAATAAATTTATCTTCCAAAATATCATAAACATTCATGCCTGTTTTTGCAAAAAACTGTGCATTATCAAGCCCGGAATAGTCCTGCATTCCAACAGTTCTGGAATCTCCGATAAAGACAGCGTCGTCAAAATAGCTTTTATCAACCTTTTCATAAGCAAACTCTGTTGTCAGAGCTGTCTTGCCAGGATCTGAATAATATCTGGAATTCGTCTTTACTTTTTTATATTCTATAAAATTCGTTACGCCAATTTCTTCCTGTTCCATTTTATCGGATTTGCCGTTATCTGAAATCGTTTCTCCATTTTCTGAATCTTTTATATTTTGTTTATCCGTTTTTTGATCCGCAGACGCACTGTCATTCGTATCACCATTTATTTTAACGCTTTGAGCATCCTCCTCTTTCCCGTGACTGGAATATTTCACATCTTTGGATGTATCAGAATCTCCGGATACCTGCGCCATAACGGTTTCTTCTCTTTCCGAATCATCCTCGTACAGCGAATGATCTAAATCATCCAATACAGTATCTGGCACTTCCGGTTCCAGGAGCGCTGTAAATATGGGATTCTCAATCAGCTGCTGATCTAATTTCTGCGGCATTTTTCCTTCTGACCAGGTAAACGCCGTAAGTCCAAGCCATCCAAACAATAATAAAAACAGCATCGGACACCTGACAAACCACTTCCACAATTTCATAACCTGTTCCTTTCAAAAACTTTTTTGATTATTTGTCTGATAATTAAAATCTAAAATATAAAAATGGATTATTTGCCCCATTGGCAAGCTCATATACACTCATCCAAAATACGGCAAATGCAAGCACAACTACGATGAGGCCCCCACGGATGTAATGGTAGATCCGTTCAGGAAATTTCGTGGAAAATAAGGCACAGGCCAAAAATAAACTTCCATATTCCTTAACATATCGAATAAGCTGGTCCGTTCCTACAAGCACCGGCTGCTGGTGGATGCCTGCCAGCTGCTGCAAATAAATTAACAGCTGTGGAAAATCCGAAATCGCAAAAATCACCCAGGTAACCGGAATTAAAATCCAGATATAAATATGCCCAACTACTTTGCTATGCTCAAGAAATCTCCCATAGATGAATTTTTCCAGCATCAGCAAAACAAAGAATCCAAGTCCCCAGAGTACAAAATTCCAGCTTGCACCATGCCATAATCCAGTCAAAGCCCATACAATAAACATATTGAAAATCATCCTTATATTTCCGTTCCGATTGCCTCCCAGCGGTATATACACATACTCACGGAAAAAACGGCCAAGCGTCATATGCCAGTTTCGCCAAAATTGTGTTACCGATTTTACCATATAAGGACTGTCAAAATTTTTAGGCAGATGAAAGCCCATCATATATCCCAGGCCAATGGCCATAAGAGAATATCCCCAAAAGTCAAAATAAATCTGAAAGGAATAAGCCACTGCACCCATCCAGGCAATCGGTGTGGAAATATTGGCATACCCAATTCCCTGCACCTGATTCCAAAAAATCGAAATTTTGTTAGCCAGCAATACTTTTGCTCCCAGTCCAAAGCAAAAAACTTCCAATCCATGCTCCACTTCACGTAAAGTTACTTTCCGTATTCTTAATTCATTCGCAACTTCCCGATACTGGACAATCGGCCCCGCGATCAGCTGCGGAAACATGCAGACATAGGTTGCAAATTCTAACAAAGTTCCCGGATGCTTCATCTTTTTGCTATAAACATCTCCGACGTATGACACAATCTGAAATGTATAAAAGCTGATTCCAAGCGGTAACGTCAGGTTTAGCAAAGGCAGGGCTTTTTTATTTAAAATCTCATTCAGGTTTTGAGCAAAAAAATCAAAATACTTGAACAAAAACAGCATTCCAAAGTCTAACAGCATCGCAAAAAACAAGATCCATTTACGATGACCGTCTCTATGTTCCCTTGCTAAATGCACACATATCCAATAATTAGCAAAAATAGTAAACAACATCAGAAAAATATATACCGGCTCACCAACTGCATAAAACAAAATACTTCCAGCAAACAGTACAAGATTTCGAAATGATTTTGGTGTTAAAAAATAACATAAAAAAAACAGAGGCATAAACCGAAAAATAAAAATTAAACTAGAAAATACCATATTTGCCTCCATACTAAAAATATGTAATCTTGATTCATAAAAAAACATCCTATCATATAAATATTATTGCTGCAACACTTTCCTTTGGACTTTGCCCTGGTAAATGATTCCAACAATCATTAATTATAATCAGCCTTGTACCGGTTGTCAAATTTTATTTGTTTATGACATATCTGTTAAGATTTTTTTTCGTAACAGTTCAGATAACCCTTGAACTGTTACTTTTTTTCACACACACGCAGTAAACCACAAATGCACGACAGCAATGATTTCACGTAAAAATAACGTCGGAAAATATTTCCAGTCTGTCCGAGCCGCATATCCATAACTCTCATACCCAAGCTTGTCCGCCCACCATCTGCCGCGATACAGATGAAATTCACTTGATATAACCGTTACAGATCCTGTAATTCCTATATCCTGAAATATCTTTGCAGAATTTTCGATATTCGTCCGCGTATTTACAGAAGCATCCTCCCGATACAGCCGATGTTCCTCTATGCCTGCATTTACAAGGCTTTGATACATACACTCTGCCTCCGAGATATCTTCTTTGACACCCTTGCCGCCAGACAAGACACAAACGGCCTGCGGATGGTCCTGCAAATAATCATAAGCCGCATCTATTCTTTCCTGCAGCACTTTGCTTGGCTTTGTCCCCTTTACCGCACACCCTAATACAACTGCCGGGGTATTCGCCGGAATCGTTTTCGAAGCAGCTCCCATAATTGCAGCACAAGCTGCAGTCACAAGAAAAATGCCGATCACGACAATCACGATAAAAAGCAGAAAAAATGTACGCATTGGCTTTTTCTGCCAAACATGCGCAGCAAATTGATGGATCTTTTGATAGCGGATACTATAAAACATAAAAACAGCCGAAAGCAGCATGCCGGAAACACTTCCCGCATTCAGCATGCCTTTCAGGACAGCCGGAAGGCAAAACCATAAAAACAATGCGGCACTAATCAGAAATGCACATCCGGATACCATATGATACCCCATAAAAGTTGTTTTGTCCATAAGTAATATTTCCCTCCTGATATTTCGTCATTACTGCAGATACATGAAATAGTTATTCTGCCAGTACCATTTTCAGCTTTTGCATGGCACGATACAGCCTGCTTTTTACCGTACTCAGTTTCTCCTGCGTGATCTCGGCAATCTCATCTAACTGCCTGTCTTCATAATAACGCAGATATATCACAGTCTGCTCTTCCTGCCTTAACTGATGAATCGCCTGCAGCAAGTCTAAATCTTCATAGTAATCTTCCCGATACAGTTCCATCTCCTGCGTCTGATAATCTTCTTTTTGTTTCTTTCGAAGTATATTGTATGCTTCATTCAATAAAATCCGATAAATCCATGATCCTGCATAATCAGGGTTTTTTAATGTATCACTTTTATAAATTGCCTTGCATGCTGCCTCCTGCACAATATCCATTGCATCATATTCATTTTTTACGTAACTGTATGCCAAACGATAATAACGGTTGTAATTTTCTATCAAATTCTGCTCGATGAGTCTGCCCTGGCTCTCAACATGTTTCCCCATCCTGTTCCTCCTTTGGAGCTGTTAAGAAAATTTGACTGCCGGATTCTCAGGTGATTTCTTAACTGTTCCTTATTGTACTTGATTGTACCTTTCGTATCTTTTCATGATACGCTGTTATGGCTACAATTTGGCATCAGCATACACTGTTATGGCCGCAATTTGGCATCAACTAACATTAAAAAATCCCGGCCCATACAGACCAGGATTCTTTACCCATTTCTATAAACAGGGGTGGAAGGAATCGAACCCTCCTCTGGAGTTTTGGAGACTCTTATTCTACCGATGAACTACACCCCTACATTATTTAAATACTCATATACCCTCAAAACTTCATACAGAATTCCAACCAACTAACAACAAACCTGAAC
>CAOKJJ010000026.1 GCA_948468465.1 uncultured Eubacterium sp.
TTTCAGGACATACAGGTATACCCTTGTGGTGTTTCAAGGCTTTCTGCCTGTTGATTAAAGAACAAAGTTCTAAGAACCTTGTTCTTCGGACATTATAAAATCCAAATGTCACAGAAATGTCCGAAGCGGCATAAAAAATACGGCTGAAATGTTACAGCGGACAACTTTTTTCATCCTATGCCCGGATTCCTTTCCAGAATATTTGTCTATCTAAATCCCATAAATCTTTTTGGGGTGCAGACAGTCTTCGTCAGCTGTCTGCACCCCGCCTCTTTCATCCTATATTCATCTTCATCTTCCTCATACTCATAGCCATCTTCGTCCTCTCTCCGTCTTTTGACGACATGCATTGTGATCAGCCCGCCGGCTGGCTTTCTGTTGTGGCAGGGGCCTGCGTCGGGGAAGGAGTCTTTGCAGCTGAATTCAGGCAGGTCAGGACATACGATTTACTGCCGTCGATTTCCAGCTGCTCCGGCTGGGCAACCTGAAGCTCCGTGCCATCGGTCCCCTGCGGCTCTGCCCAAACGGGTACTACGGAGAAGCAAAGGATACACATCATAACAAGAGCCAGCAAAAGCCCGGTTTTATGTTTTGCTCTCATGATTATTACCTCCAATTTCATTTTCATAATTTGGGAGCCGGACAGAACTTTCCCGCCGGCTCCCAATGTTTCCTCTTATGCTTTATTTTTCTCTTTTTTCTTAGGAACTGAAACATCTTTCAAAACCACTATACCATATATTCCAATTGCCAATGCATGGAAAACTGCCAGGTCAGCCTATTTTAGGAATCGTGTCATCGCTGCATTCACTAATAATATAATGAGGACGTTTTTTTGTCTCTGTATACGTTTTTCCGATATACTGCCCAATCACGCCCATGCAGAACAACTGACATCCTCCCATAAAAATATTGACACACATCGTAGATGCCCAGCCTTGTACCGGATCTCCAAACAAAAGCTTGCGGACAGCGATAAAAACAATAGCAAGAAAAGAAAATCCGGTACAAAAAATCCCAAGCCACGAAGCAATCGAAAGCGGCACCTGTGAAAAGCTGACAATTCCGTCAATAGAATATTTAAACAGCTTCCAAAAGCTCCACTTTGTCTCTCCTGCAGCACGTTCCGCATTCTGGTAAGGATACCAATAGGTTCGAAATCCAATCCAGCCAAATATTCCCTTTGAAAAACGGTTCTGTTCACTGACTGCTACAACTGCATCAGCCATTTCCTTTTTCATCAGTCGGTAATCGCGCGCACCGTCTGCAATATCGACATCTGACAGCTTTCGAATCAGCTTGTAGAACATGGCGGCAAAAAAAGACCGGATGAAAGGCTCTCCTTCTCTGCTGATTCTTCTGGCCGCAACGCTGTCATACTCACCAGTCTCCAGTATGTGTATCATTTCCGGCAAAATAGACGGCGGATCTTGTAAATCTGCATCCATAACCGCTACATAATCTCCAGAAGCGATACGGAATCCGGCGTACATTGCGGCTTCTTTTCCAAAGTTTCTTGAAAATGAGATGTATTTAACATAAGTTCTTTTCCTTGCAAGCTCACGAAGAATGCATAATGTCCCATCGCTGGAGCCGTCATTTATATAAAACACCTCGAATGTATACCCTTTTAACTCTTCGATGATTTCTGTCAGTACTGAATCAAAGGCTGTCAGGCTTTCTGCCTCATTATAACATGGAACGATCAAGCTGATATTTTTCATGTTCCAATTCCTTTCTGCTGTTTAGCGGACGATGCTGCACCAGTCCATGCTTTCTGCTGCTTAGCGGACGATGCTGCACCAATTCCATGTTTTCATAAATAAAAATTTCTCCGGCACTTCTCTTTTCACACAGTTATGCTATAATGTCTTACAGAAAATACACATTGCAGATAAGGAGAATGTTTCATGAAACAGCTGTTTACTCAAAAAAATGTGGCTGTCTTTGCAGCCTTTGCCATTGCGGCAGCTATGTTCGCAATTAATTTCCTGACACCGCATATTGCGGATGATTATTCCAACCTGCCCGTTACCGTCTGGGGAACCGAAGAGCCGCTGAAAGATTTCGCGGGCCTGACGCGCTCCGTTCAAAATTTTTACACTGATTGGGGAGGACGTGTAGAAGGCCACATTTTTGCCGCACTGCTGCTGTCTGCCGCTCCATCTTTGGCGGACCTGCTCAATACGCTGTGCTATATGCTCGCCACGCTGTTCATTTACCTGATCTGCAAAAGAAAGGACAGTCACAGCCTGCCGCTATATCTTAGCATCCATGCACTGATCTGGATCTGTGTGCCGGATTACGGGCAGGTTATGTTCTGGATCTGCGGAGCGGCCAATTATTTATGGACTTCTGTCATTGTTTTAGCCCTGCTTTATCTATATCACCATTATGCCGTTTCCGGCGGCACGCTGTTTACCGGAAAAAATATTTTGGGCCTTCCATCCTTCCTGCTTGGTTTTTTAGCCGGATTTGCAATGGAAAATATGAGTGCCGGGATGCTTGTGATTCTTACATTGTATCTCGTCTCTTTTTATCGGCATCACAGAAGAATCCAATTTCCGATCATAGCCGCATATTTCGGAAGCCTGCTGGGGTTTGCCTTTTTAGTATTTGCACCAGGAAATCAGGCCCGCGCGGAAGCGGAAATTGAATTGTCACTGCTGTTCAAGTTTTTTATCATATGCTATTACTGGGTCTTTTTTGCAGGCATTCTGACGGTTCTATGGCTTATGCTGTACATGCTTGTCCAAAAAATCCTGCCGAGCAGCGCAAAAGAGACGGTTTTTGAATCGTTTTCGTATATATGCGGCGCGATAGCTTCTGCATACTGTATGCTGGCAGCGCCGTCTTCCCCGGAACGGACATGGTATATCGTATGCATTTATGCACTGTCTGCCGCCGGTATTCTATACAGCCTGCTGGAACCTCATCAGCAGCCGGCTGTGAAAAACGCTGTCAGAACAGCAGTGGCCGGCTTAATGATATTTTTGTTTGTCTCTATAGCGGATACAGGCATCAGCAGTTACGAGATTTCCGTACAGACCAGGGAACGTGAGTCTTATATCCTGGAGCAGAAATCACTCGGCATACTGGACATCTGCACACCTGTTATCTCACACCGTTATCCGCTCCGTTCCTGCCACGACGCTTTGGTCGGACTGTCTGATATTACAGCCGACCCTGAATTTTGGATTAACCGAGCTGTCGCGAAATATTATGGCATAAATTCCATTACCGGAGTGTCTCCTTTGGTAAAGGAATAAAATCATAAATTTTTCCGCGGTCATATATGGTTGCGGCTGCAAAAAATGTTCTGCCTTTTACCAGAGAGGTGAAAATAATTACATCGCCTCTCTGCCTTTACTTGTTTAGATCTAAATTTTTGGATTTTCTGAAAGAAAAGAGCGGCTGCAAGTTCCTCTCTCTGTCTTACTGCTGTTTACTTATTTCTAAATCCTCTGTGGAAATTCCCAGCATTTGCAATTCCGCTCTTGCTATTTTCTCTTGATACTCCACTTCTTCCTGTCCATGCCTTTTGATTCGCTGGATATTTACATATTTTTCAATGGCGACCCGCTTCATTTCCTGTTCATCCATTTGTTCTAAAACCTTCCTATTTTCCTTTCCGTTCATCGCTTCTCAATGTATCCGCTCTGCATTTCCCTATTCGTCTTTTTTCTGCTCCTCTGTTTCTTCTTTGAATCCGGCTAAATGTTTGCGGATTTCTTTGTTCATCTCCCTCACTTCGTCCATTGTCTGACACTTGTCAGTTGCTGTTGTAATCAGCCATGCTATGAATTGCATTTGTTTATCTGTCATAACCTCTGCCATATCCTCTCCTCCGTTCTTTGCCGGATTTCCATGTATCATATGATAATACTATCACCATATACCTATACTATTCTTTTGATATTTTTCCTTATATCTAAGCATTTCGATATCCGCCTGTTTCTTGATAGACCAAATCAATTCCTTTTCTTACAATATCAGTCTTAGACATATTGGTTCTTTCCATACAGAATTTTAGTTTTTCCATATCATCATCAGACAAACGAAAACTTTCTCTATTATTTTTGGGAGTATCTGTCGGCCTGCCCATTTTTTTCTTTTCTACTTTATATCACTCCCTATCAATGGTAATATGTATTTAGGAGATTGTCCATTAAGTTTGTTGCCTGTTCTTTTTCAGTCATTTCTAATACTGCCATGTGATGTCTCCTTTCTGCTCCTTGCCCCTCTAACTATAATTTATTATAACTTATGTCATGACAAAAATCAATGGCTTTTTAAACAATAAGAATTCATATCCAAAACAAAAAAGACAATAGATTTTCTCTACTGCCCTTTTCTCAATCTAACCGCTACAAATCGCAAACAACAATCAAAGAAACATTATCCTCTGCTCCATGTTCATATGCCTGATCTAACAATGTCTGCGCAATCATTTCGGGTGTTTTATCCCTTCCCGCTTTCTTCATATATTTTTTAATATTCTGCTTCGTGCAGTATTTGTACAGTCCATCGCTGCATAACAAAAATACCATACCTGGCTTTAACATATTTGTTATTTTATTGCACCGCATGTTCGCACTGATGCCCACGGCGTTATACAGCTTTCCATGACACCGCTCCCAGCCTGCTTCTTTTTCTGCTTTTGTCAGATGCGGCTGATTCTCCCATACCTCATCCACCGTAATCTGCCTGCATTGATATCTGTGATATAGATAAACCCTGCTGTCACCTGCATACAGTAACCCATAAGTATCTTGATAAATGAGCAAAAGTGCCATTGTAGTTCCGCAGATATCCGTTTGATTATACTTTTGATATATTTCTCTTCCTGCCTGTTCTGCAGTCTTTTGTACGGCAGACATAATTCTTTTAAAATCACCATCATAATCTTCCTTACAAAAATCTTCCCACCAATCCTGAAATTTTCTGATCATATGCCGGCTTGCTTTTTCTCCCTGACTGTGACCGCCCATTCCATCCGCAACAACAAACAGGCCCATATCATCTCTGCTGACTGCAAGAACGGCATCCTGATTTGTGCTGCGTACTTTGCCGATATCACAGATTCTGGCATATTTCATATATCCTCCTGTCCAAATAACACCTCAAATCTGCATGCGAGCCGTCCTAATTTTAATATATTTCCAGAAAAAATTTCTGTTTCTTCCGTAATTTTTCTGCCCTCAACAGATGTTCCGTTTTTAGAATTCAAATCTGTAACATAAAACTTATCATTACGCAGTTCTATCTTACAATGCCTGCCGGATACAGATCTGTCATAATCCAGCACAATTGTGCATATTCCCTGTGTACGCCCTATGACGACACATTCGTGCATCGGCACCTGAAATGTTCTGGCCGGAGTATGGATATCGGTCAGCATAATATGATACGGCGTTTCCATATTTCCTTCTATCTCAGTCTCCGTAACGCTTTCTGCATCGGGCATCCACTCTGTTTCCGTCTGTTCCGGCGTTTTCTGCGGCTTTATCTGCGCTTCCTGTCTCAAATCATACGGCTGCTCCTGCTTATATTCGGCATTTTCCTCTTTTTTCTTTTTCTTAAGCCATATCGTAAATACCACAGCCGACAAAACAATCAGCCCTGCGATTGCCAATGTTATCGGCAGTCCCATTTTCAATATCCGTGCAAATCCGTTCTGCTTGTCTTTTTGGGTATCTTCTTGTCGGGTATCCTCCTGTGCTGTATGTTCAGATTCGATATGTACCGTTTTCGTATTCGTCTCCTTCATCGGCTGCGGCATTACCATTTCTACGGAAATATCTTCTCCCGCGACAAAAGAAAGCTTCACGGTTTGTCTGCTTCCATCCATCCGCTCATCTGCTGGCACCGCTGAAAGCCTTACAATATCATGATCTTTGCGCAGCGCCTGATTGATATTCGTAAGTACATCCGCTTCGTTTAGCAGAAAACTGTCGGCACCTGTGAGTCTTGCTATCGCAAACATATTTTTCAGCTGTTTATGATTATTCTTTTTTCCTGTTTGAACCCCAACCGTATATACCGGAACCGAATGTTCCTTTAATAAATCTGTCAATTCTTCTTTTGTATAACCAATGGATTTATGATCCATCCCATCTGAGATTACGACAATTCTGTAAAACACATCCTCTTTCGCCCGCACATATTCAGATAATAAGAGTTCGTACAGTACATCTGTAAGATAAGTCTGCGTTTTCTCGTAATGAATGTCTTCGGCTGCTTCTAAAAGTCTGCCCTCATCCGACGTATAGTCCGTAAGGTACACCGTTCCTTCATTAAAGACAGCGAGCGCCATCTGTTCATTTTCCATCCTGTCGGTGATGATGCTTTGGATCAGCTTTGTGATACGCTGCCTGTTCGCCTTTTGCACAGACAGGGAATTATCCAGCAAAATCATTGTTTTGACCGGCTGTCTTGTTTCGGACAGCCGACTCCATGTTACAGACGCACAAGCCGCAGTCCCTGTCTGCACCCGTATATCCGGCTGTTCATCTCGTACGCCTTTTATGTACAAAACGATTTCCGATTCCCCTGTATATGTCTCGACGACTGCGATGCTGTTTGCTGCTGCCACTTTCTTTACAGGCAGCAGCAAACAAGACAGCATACACAACAGAATCAGAGCCATCTTTTTTTTATATTTTATGGCCAGTCTCATCTTTTTCTCCTTCCACACACATATAGATACATAGGGGATGGAATCCTCCATCCCCCAATCTGATTACTTGCTGTCCGCCGGTACCGGAATGACCAGACTTATGCCTGTCTTTAATTTTTTTGAAGGCGTAATCACATCCTGATTTGCCCGGTATATTTTCGGCCACTTTTTCTTATCTCCATAGTATTTCTTTGCAAGGCTTTCCAGCGTATCCCCTTTTTCTGCCGTTTGATTCAAAGCTGGGATGACAAGCTTTCTTCCTGCCCTGACCTGATTGGAAGCAGAAATTTTACTTTCATTTGCGTTTAATATCTTCTTCCATTTGCCTTTATTTCCATAATACTTTTCAGCAAGGCTTTTTAGCGTATCGCCGGATTTGACCTGATGCACTGTTCTGCATACTGGCAGCTGAATCACGAGCTGTTCTTTTTCCTTCAACTTTAAGGAAGTCGGGATTATATCTTTATTTGCTTCATAAACAAGTCTCCATTTGCCGTTTGCGCCAAAGTAATTTTTCGCGATCGTTTTGATCGTATCCCCTTTTTTTACCGTGTACGTCAAAGCCGGAATATACAGCGTACTTCCCTCTTTTAACTTTTTCGAAGACGATATTTTATTTGTATTTTCCTTATAAATCCGCTCCCACTTACTGCTGTCCCCGTAATACCGCTTTGCAAGGCTCTCAAGCGTATCACCGGATTTGACTGTATAAAACGTGCTGAACACCGGAACCGGGATGATCAGCTTTGTTCCTGTTTTTAAATTGTCAGCCGATGTAAGCACATCCTGATTGATTTCATACAGCCGTTTCCATTTGGACGCAGATCCTAAATACTTCTTTGCGATGCTTTTAATCGTATCCCCTTTCTTCACTGTATAATTAACCGCAGGAATCACCAATTTGATTCCTTCCGGCAGGTCATTTTCCAAAGCAAGCTTATCTTTGTTCGCATTGTAAATTTTCTTCCATTTGCTTGATTTTCCGTAATATTTCTTCGCCAGGCTTTTTAACGTCTCCCCTTCTTTTACCGTACAGGTTATGGCGTGCTGTATATCCCTGCTGATCACTGGTTCTGGCTCCGGTTCCGGAACTGGTTCTGGGGCTGGTGTCGGCTGTGGAACTGGTGTCGGCTGCGGTTGTGGAGTCGGCGTTGGATCTGGTTTTGGCGCTGGTGCCGGCCTTTGCGCCGGTATACTTCCGCCGCCTGAACTGCTGCCTGAACTGCTGCCCGAACTGCTCCCGGAACTGCTGTTTGAACGTACGGTGTAATTCTGCGCAGCCGCTTTTACCTGACCTTTGCTGCGCTCTTTTCTAAATTCCACACCAATTGTATGTGTTCCGGCTGATTTTGGAAGTGACTGTGCCGCAATCGTAAGACAGGTGCTTCCTTCTTCTGCCCAATAATCCGTATCCCTGGTCAGCTTCTGACTGTCGATATACAACTCTGTAAACTCGTTAAAAAATCCTTTTGAAACAATATAATAATTGCCGTTTGTCGTATCATAAATGCCCTGAATCGTTTTTGTCAGCTCATAGCCTTCATCCTGTGCATTTACAACATTTTCATCCGTATTATCCAAAACCGTAAAAGAATACTTTTTCTCACTGTCTGCGAATGCCGTCCTGCTGTTTTCGTTTTTCATCCTGACTGTAATTTCAAACTCTCCGGCTTCTTTCGGCACTCCGTAAAGTTCACCGTTTTCCATCAGTTCCATGCCATCCGGAAGCTTTCCGTCCGCCAGAGAATACTTCGGATGGTTCCAGCTGTATTTATTGTTATTTTCAATCAGGATTCCATAAGGCACATACTTTGTCGGATTTGGAACCTGTTCTCTGATAATGTGCGGATCACCAATAACACCCGAAAGAGTAATCACCATAAGGGCCTGTTCGCCGGACTTGATCGTAAGCGTACCAAGATCGTAATCCCCCGCAGTAATGCCTTCTTTGGCCCTAAGACGCAGCATTGCCAGATTAGACAGCTGCCCGTAGTTAACCGCATCGTCTGTTTCCGCGGTTGTAAACCCTGCCAGATCATGTGCTCCATGAAATGTCCAGTAATCATCCAGCTCCAGATACTCCGATTCCAGACTGACATTCAATGCCTTCAGCGCTTCTGTTCCGATATTTGCAGTTACTATATCATGCCTGTTTTCATGGAAAGAGTCAAGCATGACTTCACGAACCGTACTAACTGTTCCGGTCGCAGGATCCGTCTCTGTTTTCGAACGTTCATCATCTAAACTGTTGATATAAATCTGAGACTGGTTTGATTTCGCCTGTATGAGTCTCACAAAATAGTTTGCCACATCTTTCCCGTTTTCTGAAGCCGCGCTGAACTGCTTCGTCCCCTGAGAAAAATCATGAAAGCTCTCACCGCTTATCTCCAATGATGTACTGTCCTGCGTACCCGCTTCATACAGTTTGACACCGTCGCCCGCTTCAAATGTCAGTGCCAGTGATGTCAAATCCACAGCTTGTCCCGCTGCCTGGTTATCCACTAATATCGTATAAAAATTATGATCTCCATAAGAGTCAAAAAACGTATGTGCAGGCACCAAAATATTTTCCGGCTCTGCTTTCATCACTGCGCCTGTAAAACGCACTTCTGTAGAACCGCTTAAATACCGCTCTGTCTTTACGAGAAATCTGTATTTTTTCTGCTCCGGATGACTGTCTGCTCCGACAAAGATGCTGAAAGGAACACCTTTACTGTAATCCGCCGTATACCCATCCGAAAACAGTGTGCTTTTTATATCAGCAGCCCCTGCCGCCTGTGCTTCACTGATCGAAGGGTAGCTCCCTGCATATGCTTTTACTTCATCTCCCGGCGATGTTTCGTATGTGTAGTCTTTTTCGTAATTAAAATGAAGTGTATACTGTGCTTCAACCGGATGCTGCCTTTTCAGTGCAATCGTATACGTCGTAACACCATCCGCGCTCATCGGATATGTATAATAAGATAAAATCCCCTGGTTATCCGGCTCTGTAAGCTCGCCAATCGAAACATCACCCAGCGTTCCGGATATTCGTTCTTCTGCGCGAAAACGATAGCAGCATCTTTCCTGTGCCGAACCGCTGCCAATAAAAAAGGTAACTGCGACTCCGTCGTTGCCAAAATTCGCGTTATAGCCATTTCCAAACAACGTTGCTGCGACATCCTGCGCACCCGCCGCATTTGCCGCTTCTAAAGTAGCGTATTCACCAACATAAGCCGTAATATCATTTCGTGTGACCGGTTCCCCGTCTGCGTAATATTTTAATTTCAGTAAATATTCCCTGTCTGTCGGATAACCGTTTTTCATATAATATATAAATTCTGTCAGATTTTCCTTTGGCTGTATGGAATAACCGCGTACCGCATCCAGGCCATTTTCATATAAGGAGCCATAAATGCCATTCCGATAGCTGCTTCCAAAAAAACTCAATTCCACTGGGAGGCATCCAGTTATCGTTCCAGCCGCATCATAAGAAACGAGCGTTACCCACTGCCTGTTGCTGTAAAACTGATCCATCGTTACCGGATAACCGCTGCCCTGCGCAGAGATGTCCTCCTGCCAGATCAGAGACGTAATATCTTTCGCCCCAGCCAGCTCTGCTTCGGTAAGCTCTCCTTCAAATACACGCATGCTCGCATATTTCGGATTTTGAAAGATTTCTTTATTCAACCTGAGCGCTGCGAAATAATTTCCCTCGTCCTGTTTTTCGTAATAAACACGCAAAACACTGTCTGAACGACTGTAGTAGCCGGAACGTGACAGATCCTTTCTGCCTGCGCTGTTTTCCACATAGACAGATGGAACGAGCCATTGACCGGAATATCCCCGCTGCGTATCTATCAAATAACGCACGTTACCCGCTGCCAGCTGGTCTTTCTCTCCTACGATCATCTCCCAGTAATCCGCATTGAGATTAAAGGTGCCTCCAATCGGACTGACGGTATAATCATAATCCGTTTCTTCCAGGTTCTCACGTCTCTTCCACATCACATAGGTATTGTCGGCAGGTATGTTTTGTCCCTGGAAAATCGCCGCAAATGATATTTTTGTCAGCTCCACCGGCGTATATGCGGAAAGATCCACCGTAAATTGTTTTTCTTCCAGCGGAAGCAGCGACTGTTCCTGTGTCTGTCCGTCTTCGTCATTCGTAAATTGTTTGGCTTTTGGATATACGACGACCGTATCTCCTGCGACATTCAGACTGATCTGTGTCACCGCTTTTCCAGTCACAGGCGCATCCAGATAAAACTCATGTCCTCCTACCGTAATGACATCTGTGCTGTCCATAAACCATCTGCTCTGCGTCTGTCCATCGTAAGAAAACTGTACCTCATATGGAAAGAACGCATCCTGTTCCACTTCAATCCGGCATCTTCCGTCTGCGTCACAAACGGCGTAATGTCCAAGCTCTTCTAATGGCAGCGTTGCCGTCAACTCTTCCATCTTTGCTTCGTCCACCACACGGTACGCAAAGCTGCCCGTATTGAACGTTAACCCATCTGCAGGCAATTCCACAGCTGGTGCATGCTCCGGCGTTTGTTCTGCCTGTACCATAAAAGGCCCGCCGGAAATCATAACGGCAGCTGCCAGCAAAAGCGCGATTGCTTTTTTGAATCTTTTCATGATATTGCTGTCTCCTCTCTTTATGTTTTTTATTTCTATATCATATGTACTATAAAAATGCACTGCCAAGTATCAGCAGCTCCTCCAGCGAATAAATGCTGCATGTACGGATGCTTCCATTCTCATAATCAAACACTGCCATATTTTCATAAATATCACATAAATACGGCAGCTTTGCGATTTCCTGCAGCTGTTTATCTAACAGGATTCCATATCTGCCGCCGTCTGTGCAGACATATTCTGTCATAATATACTCATCCAGCTGTGTCACATAGGTAAGCTGCGCATCCTGTTCCAGTTGTTTTTCATAGGCACCGCTTTGCCTGTCATATACTTTCGGCGCCTCGTGCAGCGTGGATACGATTTTGTAACGGTCTGTGAAAAACTGTTCTTCCAGTTTTCTGTCCGGCGCTTCATGCTGTTCTTCCCGCATCATACGTCCGTCCGTTCCATAACAGCGCACCATACCGTCATACCAGGTCACTTCCAGATAAGAAACATCTCCTTCCCGTCTGTACTGCTGGTCATAAACATTTTCCGGATCCGGCAGGCTACCCTGCGCGATCTGTTTTCCCTGCGTGTTGTACACCCAAAATCCCGTATAGTCAAACAACATCAGTGTCTTTTTGTCTGCACTCACCCGTGCCTCACTATGGCTGCGTGTGGCATCATACGAAAAAATCTGTGTATCTGCATGATCTTCCAGCCGCATAAGATGTATCTGCGGCTGCTCACGGTCTGCGTACAGCGCATATCCATCGGCAAATGTTACAAAATCACTGATTTCCTCACATGAAACCGTGCTTCCCGGATGTGCCCCAGCATCAAAAAACGTAACCGTATGGTCATCTGAGGCAATCATAGATAATCCATATTTTCTGTCAACATCAAAGGCATGAATTTCATTCCCGCCGGTAAAAGCAAGCTCCGCCTCTTTTAAAGTCTCCGCGTCAAATCGGGCCAGCAGATTCCCATCCGCCACATAGATTGCATCTGCATCCGTCTTAAGTAAAATTGTATTTCTGGATTCCATCGTTCCAATCATCTCGGCCTGCCGCAAATCCAGCATGGCAAAAAAATGATCTCCCCCTCCCTGTGCGGCAAACGCAAACATTGATCCGCTGAATCCGCCGGAAAACACTTCATAATCAGATTTGTCATAAATAATGAGTTCATTTTCCATGTCTGTCGTATCAAACAGACTGAGACTGCCGTCCGCAAAGCTTACCGCAAGACACGCTCCTGTTTCATCCAGCGCAAAAATATAATCGGAACGGTCCGCATAAATATCATTGGCGCCTCTGCTGATCTGTTTTCCCTCAAACGTAAATTCTGCGATCTTTTTACCGTCCGCCGTACGATATAAAACGACACATTCTGATGCACGATCTGCCGCCGCAACAACGCTCCCATCCCCGGATAACGTAAGATTTGTCGCTGCTTTGGCAGTCCATATTGTTTGATTTGCCGCAAGGTCGTAAGCTTCGACGCCGTTTGCTCCCGCATATACGATCGTATCTTCATCCAGAAACAGACAATCTGCCTGCGCGGACTGTCGGATTGGAAATGTCTGCATCGGCTCTTTTTCTTTTACGTTATAGACAGCTGCTTTGTAAGCGTATACAACCGCATACCGTGTACCTTTCGGAGAAACTCTGATATCAAACGGTGCCGCTGGTAACATAATGACTGCATCTGACTTATATCCATCCGTCAGATCATATACGCCCAATGCGTCCGTCAGCGCTTTGCGTGCAGATGCCGGAACAGGCGCCCTCCATATCCCCGTTCCTGTATGCATGGCCTGCATCGCCTGCAGAACCGCTTGTTCGATGTCTCCCTGCGCCAGCGAAGCCTGTGCATAACTGGCCAGCTTTAATGCTGTCTCGTAGTTTTCCATCTGCTTCATACCTGTAAACATACACGCTCCGGCAAGAAAAAAAACAATGACCGATATGGCTGATGCCACAGCAAATTGCTTTTTATTTTTTACCACCCGCGGGTCGTTTGTATGAAGATGCAAAAATGCATCCAGCATTTCTTCCGCAGTCTGATAACGTCTTTCTTTTAACGGATGCATCGCCTTTTGGATAATCGCCGCAACCTGAGGACTGCAGCAGCCTTGCAGCGAAACTACCTGCACCGCCTCCTCTGCCGGCCTTTGTCCGGAAATCAGATGGTACAGCGTCGCTCCAAGACTATAGATATCTGACCGGACGTCTAACAGCACTTTTTGCCTGCCGCCGGTTCCTGTATCGAGCAAAGGATTCACTTTTGCTCCCTTGGATCCGTAATGCTCCGGTGAAGCGTAGCCTCTGCTGAATCCGACCTGCACTGCTCCATCCTCTCCGAGCGCCAGCGCAATGTTAAAATCAATCAGACAAATATCTCCGTTTTTACGCAGCATAATATTGGCTGGTTTAATATCACCGTGCAAAATGCCATGCTCTTTTTGACTGTGCAGATAACTGAGAGCCTCCAGCAGCTGGCATGCCCAGCGGATCACATTTTTTTGCGCAATGGGCTGCCTGCGCTTTAACAGCTGGTCAAGGCTTTCTCCTTCCACATAATCCATCACCGTATATACTGTATCACCTTCCTGTATAAAATCATACACCTGGGGGATATACGTATGACTTAACCCCTTTAACAGATCGACTTCCTGTCTCAGCTTTTCTGTACCGATACTTAACTTTCTTTGATCCGCTTTTAAGACAATTTCCTTATGCAGCCTTGTATGACGCCCCAGATAGACGACGCCTGCTCCGCCGGAACCGATCTCTTTTTCTATTTCATAGACACCTGCAATCAAATGAGACATCGTCAGTTTTCTTTCTCCTTCCTGTTGTAGTTCAGAGGCTGTCCATACTCTTCCTCCATCTTCCTGTTAATCTTACGTTTCCTGACAACAAAGATGGCTGTCTGTATGAAAAACAGCAGCCCCGCCAGCGCCATAGCCGCGATTCCCCCATAAAACAGCCATTCATAGCTTACAAATCCCACGCTCTGTTCTCCTTCAAATTCTAACTGCTAAAATACCGGGAACGAAACAGTGTTCTGTCATTCCCGGCTTTCACCAAACATTTTTATGAACCACTGAATGCGCTTGCAATCTGAGAATCAGCCTGTTCCAGTGCATCTGCCGCACCCGTCAGCATGCTTTCGATTCCCTCGATGGTATCTGGGAACTGTTCTCTTAATAATGGAAGCATTTCTTCAAACGATGTAATAAAAGAAGACTGCGCCGCGCCTTCCCATTCAGCCGTAGTAGCGTCCACTCTGGACTTAATCTCATTTACGGCCGCGACAATTTCCTCTCTCTTACCGCCCAGAAATGAAGCGGATTCCCGAAGTTCTTCCGGAGTCATTCTAATTGTAGCCATTGATCCTTACTCTCCTTTCCTGTAAATTTATATCAAGAGCGTTTGCTCCTAATACCTGATACCTGTAATGCTTATCTATACTTATCACTATCCTCGGAACTGTTACGATATGCCTTCTATTTCCCGTAATTTGGCAGTTACTGTGTCATACTCCTGTGCCGCTTGATTCAGCTGTACTGCCATTTCCTCCAATATGAGCACATATTTTTCCACATTATCCGCCCAGCCGTCTTCATACATTTTCAAAAAAGCGGTTCCTGCATCACTTTTCCAGCATTCGTCTTTTAACATCGTAATCTGTTTCTTTAATGTCGATGACAGATTCCTCATCCGCCAGGCAATGTCCTTATAGAAGGACGCGGTGTTGCGCATCGTGATCGTATCGTATTTAAGATCCGCCATTTCCATCCCTCCTGACCATATCCGTCAGATCTATAAGATTCTGGCTGAGTCCAAGCTTCCTTGCCTGCGCATAAGCAAGCTCTGCCTCTGTTTTTTTATTCTCGTCCATCAAAAGATTCCCTTTGATTTGATGCAGCTGTGCATTTTCAGGCTGTAAAAGCAGTACATAATCCACTGCCTCCAACGCCTTGTCATATTGTTCAATCTCCCGGTAGCACATGGCCCGAAACAGATACGCATCCACTCTGGAAGGATCCTTTAGAGAAATATTTCTGTAATAGCGTATGGCATCCTGAAAGCTCTTTTTATAATCCGGGTCATTTTTTCCTTTCAGCGCAATGCATAGATAATACATCGCACTAAAGCAAAACGGGTCTGTAATATCTTCCTGATTGACTGCTTTCGCGATCTTATACATCGTTTCATAATCCCTTTTCATATAGAGCGCATTCAGCAGCAAATATCGGATCTCAGAATCCAGATGTTCCCCTTCCTTTATAGCAAGCGCCTGCTGCAACAGCGAAACCGCGTAATCTAACTGTTTCATCTGATCCGCTTGTCCTGTCTGATTCGTTTGTTCCATCTGTCCCCGTATTTTCGCCTCATTTAACAGAAGTTCTTTTTGTTCCTCCGGACTGCATTCTCCCTGTCTGAACTGCTGTATCAGCCTTAATGCTTCTTCATAGTCTCCTTTTATCCCAAGCACTTTTAACAGGTCAAACAAAAGACCCCGGTCGTTTTCAAACATCTTTCCTGCATTTTGCAGAACCTGCTTTGCTTCTTCATATCTTTCCAATAAAGTAAACGCTGCCGCTGTCAGATGGTATCCTTCAAAGCTTTCCGGAAATCTGCCGCGTACCTTATCTAAGGTCTGCAGCGCTTCTTCCAGTTTTCCGATCATCATCTGCAAAGACGCTTTGCGAATCAGATATTCTGGATTCGTCTCATCTAAGGATGCCGCTTTTGTGTAATAGCGGATCGCTTCCTGCGGATTATCCCGCTCTTCATACACCAAAGCCAGATTATAATACAGCGCCGCATCCTGGTAGCCATAAGATATCGCCAGATTATAGTTTTTCATTCCTTCCTGAAAATGATCCTCTAAAAACTCCATGCTACCAAGCTGGAAATAAGCGTCTGCAAACTGCTTGTCAATCTTTATCGCCCGTTTCATACATTCCTTTGCCTTTGCATATTGTTCCATATTGGCATAGGCTATCCCCTTTACCACATATGCCGTTTTATCCATAGGATTACACTGCAGCGCCTGCTCCAGTTTTTGAATGCTCTCCTCATACTTTCCTGCCCCTAGCAAAACCTGTCCCATCTGCAAATATTCCGTTGCATCCGTTGCTTTTTCCTCTGCTTCGTTATGCGTCGGACGGCCGAATTGTGTATCCTGCATGCGTGTACCCCCTTACTTATCGTTCGTGATTTTCATTCACAGCTGTCCCTGTCTCAGCCCTGAGGCTGTACATAATAGTCCTGATACCACCGATATGCTTTGTCAAACGCCTTTTTTCCCGGATCCAAAACAAGGTCATATACAACCGTCTGGCTTTTGATCGCTTTCTTTAATTTTTCTTTCGTATTTTCACTTACGAGTTCCTGCAGACCTTTCTTTCCAAATGTCTGTGCAGATTTATTCCAGGATGTCAGACGTTTGTTTACTGACTGTAACTGTTCATATTTGCTATGCCAAGGTATATACTGCTTATAATACTTGTTTAATCTGACACTGTTTGTACCTGACACCAGATTTTTCATTTCTTTTATATTGCTTTGCAGATGCTTTAGTCCATATTTAACGGAACCCATCGTAACTTTCCCGTTCTTTAGACGGAAATTCACTTTTGAAAACCTTGCGGCAGTATGCGGATCCATTTTTATTTTTTTGATTGCCCGGATACCCTGCTTTGCAACATTTGCTACATTAATCAAGTCTGCCGTTATATGAACGCCATCTATTATTTTTGCCGCTTTCATTGATAATTTGTCCATCGTACTGTTTTGAAAATTGTGTTTCTTTAAAAATTCTGGCAAAGACGCATAACTGGAATGTCTCTTTGCCCATCCTGGGTCATCTTCAAATTCGCTCGCAGCCTTTGCATTGCCTGCTATTTTTACAATACTATTTTCAACAGCCGCTACTGCTCCGACAAATGCCGCGGCAGTTGTTACGGTCGTCCACAGTGTTGCGGCAAACACACCTAATCCTGCCAGTGAAAACCCGGCGATCGCTGTAAATAACGCGGGCAAAACGGCGATGAAAGCCGCAAATGCTGCAACTGCTGACACCGTAAAAAAAATCAAGCCTAACACACCCATTACAACCTCTGCCATATATTTGCCGCCATTTAATTCAAAAAATTCCCGAAATGTGCGCTTTGCCGTATCCACCCATGCATGCAGCGTCCTGCCAATCTGATTTAACCATCTGCCAAACGAAGTCGCATTCAGCAGCGTTGTCGTCGACCACGTAAAAAACTCCAGAATGATATTTGTTTTCATATCATGGCTGTTTCGAAATTCCGTCGATGCGTCCCGTATATAATTTGAAACATTTTTATCCGTCCTTTTTGCATAAGATTCCGCTTCCCTCATCTTCCCCGCGAATTTCTCAAAGTCCTCTCTTTTTTCATTCAGCTTCGCAATCTTTTTTCTGGCAAAATAATCGGCTTGTGACGTATTGCCGTTTCCGCCCATCGGCAGGCTGTTTAACCTTCTGCATATTTTCGATTCTATCTGCTCCGCATATTCCATACAGCTTTTTGCGGCCTTGTCCGCCTCTCTTGCAGACTCCCGCATCTGCGCATAATCTAACGTTACGATTGCCATGTCGATCCTCCATTCCTGCTTTATGCGCGCCGTGTGTTTCTTGCGGCTTCCATCGCCATTTGCGCCTGGATTTCACGCTGCCTTTGTTCTTCTATCTGGCGCTGCCTCTGTTCTTCCTGCTCCCGCTGTTCTTCCTGCTGAATCATCCTCTGAAGATTGCTGATCTCGGCATGCAGCTCCAGTATGATTTGCTCCACCCTGCGTATTTCTGCATTTACATAATCTCTGGATACGGAAAGCTCCCCGCTGCCTGAACCGCCGTCCCGCATGCCAAAGAGCATATCAGGATTCACACTGCCTCCAGATATCCGGATTCCATAACGCATTCCATCCGCAGCGGTTTTGCTATGCTTGTCCAGTCGTAAAGCATCTGCGTCAAACGCTCCGTAATTGCCGCATATCTTCATCAACTCATTTTTGCGATGATTATAATTGCGCAGTTCTCTTTCTTTTTCCCTGCATATAGCTCTGTAATACGCACTGCTCACTGCTCCACCTCATTCCTGCGCTGTCACGGTTCCCGTGAAATGCTGAACTGTTTTGCAACCGCTTCATCCTCTTCAATATAAGCAGCTTCCGAATCCACCAGCGCATCATAAATATCATAAAGCCCTTCTGAAATATCGTGTAACTGATGCGTCATCAGCGACATCTGACTCTCAAACTGATTTCTTCCCGCTCCGACCCAGTTTTGCAGTACCCGTTTCGTAGACTGTTCCATATCAATGACACATTGGTCAAACTTGCCGATCGTCTGCTGAAACGTTACTGCCGCCTGCGTAATTCCGCTCACGTCTAAATAGGTAACCGCCATCTATCTTTCCTCCTTGGCCTGTGCCAGTTTTACTTTTGAAATTTCACTCTCATACAGCCAGTATCCATCTTTCGGTGCGATCTTCTTTTTGAATTTTTTTGCTGCCGCCGCTGAAATATCGCAGATCTTTAAATGAGACAAATCTTCAAAAAACAGCAGATTTTTCATTTCTTTTATATTTTTCAAAATTTCCGGCGCACTGTAGCTGACTGGTGCATTCGCAACATCAAAAAACAAAAAGCAAACTTTCATACTCTTTAAACGGCCGGTCAATTCTTTATACTGTCTGAGTGCAGCAGCATTTTTGCAAAGCATTTCTATCGCTTCCATACTTCGTACAACCACAAGCTTAAGCGGCTCATCCTGCAAAGACATCCCGCCCGATACAAGACGCTGTGAGCGATCTGACAGCTCCGTATAAATATTTTCCACATATACCGCCAAGTCAGCGGCATCTACAGAATATTCCTGCACAATTGCTGTCTGTTCCAGCTCTTCCAGCTTCCTGTCCAAAGCATCGACAATATATACATCCGAAGGACATGTAAACAAACTGCCATACAGCTGCTGTAACAAAATCCTCAAAAAATCCATCTGACCGGCAAAATCCCGTCCTGCAGTGGCAAACCAGCCCTGATTTAACAAATCCACCTCAAACACACGGATCGGTTCATAAAATAATCCGACTGGTACGGCATAGCTGTCTTGTATAGCTGCACCGTATTGATCACGCAGTATATACGCATCCAGCATGTCCGGTATGACAGGGATCCGCTTTGCCCATCCTGTATACGCTTCATTACAGCGCTTTGTAAAATCCCTGATGGCGTCCACGCGTTCCACTTCCCGCTCACCCGCAAAGCTCAGATATGTCTGCATCTCATAGATCTCTTTGTTTATTTCCGTCAGTGCGCGTCCTACAACATGGTCCGGAGCCGTGCGGCACCTTTCAATAACGTTTGCGTACTCTCCGCTTTCATTGCAGTAAAAAACAATTCTTTTCGCAAAATTCGCAAAGTAGCGATACCCCATGCCAGCTGTCTGCGAGTTGGCCAATGCAACGCTGATCCCAACCGCAATACCGTCTCTGCAGATCTGCATGATCGGATCTTCTTCCTGCAAAAAGCATTCCTTCAATGCTGTAAAGTTGTCAATCAATATGACTATCTGCGGCAGGTCCCGATAGCCAGCCTCTGTATAAGACAAAAACGAACTGACGCCGGCAGCCAGCAGTTTTTCTTTTCTGACCTCCATTTCTTCGGATATCATACGAATAAAATTTTTGTATTTTTCATCCTCCGAAGGTATAACAACTCCTCCGACATGCCTAAGCCCGTCAAAACTGCGCAGCACCATAGAACCAAAGTCCAGAATATACACAGAAACTTCCTGCGGTGAATAGCGCGAACACAGTTCTCTTAATACTGTCTGCAGCAGATTCGTCTTGCCATATTGCGAGGAACCGACAACAAGCACATTCTCCTGGCTAAAGTCAATGCCTGTTACTTCCTGCCTCTGCCTGTCAGGATCATCCAAAAGACCGATATCTGCCACAATATGTCCTCCATACTGTCTTTGTTCCTGCAGTGCATACGGCAGCAATTCAGGAAGCGGCGGCATGCAAATGCTCGGCAGCTTTTGAATATGCTTTTCTTCACAGTAGCCTTTTATATAATCTATCAGCGCTTCCAGCTGTGTCCTGACCGTCTGCTGTGTTTCTTTCGCTTTTTTCTGCTCAAATACGGCATTTCTTTTTCCCTCAAACGTCACCTCGCATATTTTGTACTGTCTTGCTGATAACGAATCCGGAGAGCTTTTTTCTGCTGCACCGCTGAATCCTGACTGAAACAGCTCGAAGATCTCATTGTTGCCGACCTGGAAATAAGCCCGCCCCGGTTCTAAAATTTCCGCAGCCAGAGGAGATTTTATCATCTCGTTACTGTCCTGCGGACTCTGTACTTTCAGGCAAAGCTTAAAACGGGAATTGCCCCAGATCTGCTCACTGACCTGTCCGGATGGTTTCTGCGTAGCTAAAATCAAATGTACGCCAAGGCTTCGTCCGATTCTGGATGCAGAAATCAGCTCTTTCATAAATTCCGGATAATCAGCCTTCAGTTCTGCAAATTCATCTACGATAATGATCAGATGCGGAAGAGGCATCTGAACCTCTCCTTTTTTGTATTTCATCATATATTTATCAATATGATTGACATCCGCTTCTGTAAAATACTGCTGCCGCTTTAATAATTCTGCTCTGATGGACAGCAAAGATCGCTGAATCTGCTTCCCGTCAATATTGGTAATCGTTCCCATCAAATGCGGAAGCTCCTGAAACTGATTTGCCATGCCGCCGCCTTTAAAGTCTATAATCATAAATCCAACCTCATACGGGTGGTAGAGCGTCGCTGCCGAAAGGATATAAGACTGCAGTATTTCTGATTTGCCGGAACCGGTTGTTCCTGCTACCAGACCATGCGGGCCATGCGCTCTTTCATGGATATCGAGATAGACGATCTCCTGATTGGATTTCACTCCAAGCGGCGCGGCCATCGAACGATACACTTTTGAATGCTCATATCTGGCCGTCAAATCCAAATCCTCAACAGAATAAATATCCAGCAGCTCAAACAGCGAAATATTTTTTACAAGTCCGCCTTCCAGACTCATCTCCTCACAATATACAGGCGCCAGCCTGCATGCCGCCTTTGCCGCGGCTTCGATACTGACTGGTTCATATGTAAATCTGACTTTTTGATTATGGTCAGCCGTTTCTGTCATCCTCCCCTGCGTTCCCGCAAGCTCAATCAGCTTCGAACACCCAAGCGGCAGCTGTTCTTTCCTCGCTGCAAAAAAGACAAACGCAGCATGAATACTTGCAGCCACAGGAATAAATCTTGCCAGCGGATGTGTCGTAATCTTTGCGGCATCCAGTACCAGCACCGTTAAAAACGGGAAGGAAATTCCTTTCTGATTCTTATTTGCCGCTTCCATTCTGGCAGAAAACTCTTTGTATAAATATTCAAATAAATTTGTTCTGCTGCCGCTGTCGCACGCAATCAGCCGGGTATAAACTCCTTCTTTATTTCCTCTTTGCACATGAGGCAGAAAACGAACCCAGCCAAGCTCTTTTTTGTCACATTCATTCATAACCAAGGCAAGCTTTAAATCATCCGCATACTGCCTGACCGCAAGATCCAAAATGACAGTTTTCGCAAACGCCTGCAAATCCGTTTCCGATCCAATAATGCCGACCGCATTCGCGTTTTTTAACCGTATCGCAATCGGCCTGTGTTCCAACAGCTCATATTTTGCTTTTATCTGTTCCGGCAGCAGCGTAAGCGGATCTCCTGCCGCAATTGTTTCCTGCTCCCTGCATGCAATCGTCCGGGCGGCAGGCGCATTTCCAACTCCAACCCTTACATCCGCAAAATCACTGTCCTGCATCGTCCGGTCAAATAAATCACCGGAAAACTGCTCCGCTCTGCGCAAAAGAACCTCCGGCTCCGGATAGATATATTCCAGCGTTTCCCGCTCCTTATCCCGGCATGCCTGTATATCCGCACATTTTTGCCCGATATACGCACGATAACTTTCCTCCCTGTCCCGGACGCTCTTCTTATATGCTCTGTTTCCCTGTATAAACGACGCAATGCTCGTAATAATTCCCATGCCTATAGTACATGCACTGAAAATTACAAAAGAGCTTGTCCCCTGACCGCTCATCACACCTCTTAACACAATCGTCAATATGAGCATAACTACCGCTGGCATAACGGATAAAAGCAAATTGTTCGCCGGCTTTTGCGGCAGCTGCGGCGGATCCAAAACAGTGACCGGATCCTGCGGCACAACAGCCGACATACGTGTACTGCGATTAAAAACCGGATAAGTAAACGCTGATGTTGTATCTGGTTTTACAGCCGACAATCCATGCAGAGAAACCGCGTCATCCAGATCCGTATACAGACTTTTGTCTTTAAAATAAAATGCATGATCTGCAATCGTCAGGAAATCATAATCTTTGAGCGCATAGTTTTTTGTTACCTGCTTTCCATTTATACACACGCCGTACTTACTGGAAACGACTTTCAGCCACAGCGTGTGATTCTTCCATGCCAGCAATATTCGGTCTGTAGCGGCATAACGGCTGCGCAGCACAATATTGCATCCATCATAACCCCCGATGCTGATACCTGACACCTGATCCAGACGGATCTCATCTTCATACTTTTTCTTTTCCAGCTCAAAATCTCTGGAAAACGATATGCGCAGAAAATCTCCGTCCGCCTGCTGATACCGCAGTCCGTAATCATCCCCGTGCTTTAACTGCACACGCATGATTTTACGGATGTCTCCGCTGTAAATATAAATATTCGAAGAACACTGCAGCTCCCACTGTCCGGACTCATCGCTTAGGATGCATAATGAAAATTGTTCAAAAAACAGTTCTTTTTTCATCCTCACATCACTGTCATAATAAGTCCCTATCCGAAGCTGTCTGCCGATGCCACACAGCTCGATTTCTTTATAAATATTTTTGTTATACAGTGTCAGAAAATACTTATCATCCATCGTTTTCACCTTAATCTGTAATATGTATCACTGAACAGTCGTGCATGCCATACTGTTTTAACGTTGTATTTCCATGCAGCAACGCTGCCGGATGCTCCATTTTTAAATAACAGTTTCTAATATCATCTACCTGAATCCCCAGTTCAAAAGCAGCATTTAACGCTATCACAAATTCATTCGCTGTAATATCCAAAGGAACTTCTATGTCTTTTGTTATATTCCTGCTGTGAATGTTAAGTATTACAACCGCTGTCTGCTTCAATGCTGACTCCCCCTTTTTATAGCAGCAAAAACGCTGCTTTTTGAATATCCGGCATATGTGCATAATCGTCTACACTGTGAAAGCCTTTGTAATGTTCCACATAATGGCTAACTGCAAACTTTGCATCCATGCTGTCAGCCAGAAAATTTTTTTCATCCGTTCTGAAATCATTACAGATAAAACAATATTTTTCTTTCGTGACCCCGCTGATCTGGTCTGCCAGCTTCGCTACCGCATAAGCCGCGTCCTGCGTTTGTTTTGTAATAATTACAACCTGATCCGCTTCTTTTATAAGCAGCGCCTTTTCCTCATTCCATACCGCATCCGTATCCACAACGACAAAATCATAGTCCTTAGATCGTTTGCATGCTTTTACAAACTGCGTATAGGCATGCAAAGAAATTCCAACCGCCATCATAGGCGCCTTTAACGGCGGCACATAATCAAAGTGTTCCCTTCGTATCACATGTCTGACCATTTCATATATGTTTTCCTCTGCCCGTGCCAGACTCGTATACACCTCAGAAGAATCAATCGGATCCGGATTTTGCAACATCCTTTCAAAAAACTGAAAATGCTCGGCGTCGACGTACAGCACCCTTTTATGTCTTTGTGCAAGCCCATAACAGATTCCCATCGCAGCCGTCGTCTTTCCAACGCCTCCGCAGGCAGACGTTACAATTACCGTCCTTGTCTGCGTTCCTTTCCGTTTATCCGCAAATACCTCCCGGCATTCTCCGGTAATTTCACTAAAAATCTCTTTGATACTCGTATATTTAAACAGCCTGATAACATTCGGCTCTATATCCTCTGCTTGCCCGTCCCGTTCTGTCATAACAAAAATTCTTCTGATATTATGCATGGTAAGACTTTGTTCATACAGTTCTTCTGCTACGATCAGCAGCTCAGCCTTCTGTGGCTTTTGAAACAATTGTTTAAAATATGCCCGTTCCGTAATCATTTCCAGCTCGATTTGCTCATATAGCTCAAAAGCAAGCTTAGTTAAAAGCGGAATCATATAATGAAAATCCAAGTCCGCAAAGATCACTCTTGTCTTTGCCATATCTACCCCTTCTTTTCGTTCCAAAATATTCCTTTACACAATGTCAACCGCTACAATACTTCAAAAACACTGTCCGCCAGCCGCAGAACCATCCCTTTTTGCAGCTTTTCATACTGATGCGGCACAAGCCTTTTGTTATTTACAAATGTACCGTTCCTGCTTCCCTCGTCCGCAATAAAATATCCGCCGCTGTTATGTGCCACACAGCAATGCTTTCTGCTGATACGCTTATTAAAAGGAATTTCAATATCTGAAAATTCCCTCCTGCTGCCTAACAGAATCTGTCCTTTCCCAAACCCATGTTCCTGATGCAGCCGTATTTCTTTATCTAAGAAAATCTCAAATGGTTCCGGTGCATTTACTGCCCGAATGCAAAATGGCTGCTCTGACAAATCCGTATGCACAGATGCATAGTTTTCACATAACTGTCTGACAGATACTCTCCCGTCCGAAAGATCTGACAAAAAGCGCTCCAACCGTTCATTCTTCATTAAAAAATATTGATGCGCCAGCCGCGCAAGATGCTTTCTCAGATCATTCTCAGGCTGAACATCATCATCAGACAACATGATATCCACTGGCAGGTATACAAGCTTTGCTTTGTAAGTAACCGGATCTATAAAAATCTTTTCCCAGGAAGTCATAATCTTTCGGCTTGATAGAAATCCGTTATTTTGAACTTTTGTCAAAGCGTTAAAAATATTCAGAGAAATCTGTATAAAATGATCCGGTGTCATTTTCGTCAGCAGCGCAGAAAACGGCTGATATGCATCTGTAATATAATACAGAAAAACATTTCCGTTATAGAGCATTTTTAAACATCGCACAAAAATATCTTTTGCCTGGCTTTGCAGTACTTTATAATCCGTACTGATAAAATGAACATCCTCTGAAAGCACATATCCGAAATTGCTGCCGCAGGATAGTTCATGTATAATATTCTGATTGTTAAAAGCATACATGGCATTCCTCTGTTTTCAGTTATATTCTCCGCTTTATCATAAAGTGTACTTTTTGATAACCGAATGTAATAACTGTTTTTGTTCTGTTTGTGCTCTGTTTTTAAGAATTTCTGCCATTAGATGCCGTCATTTTTATCCTGTTTTTGTAAAATTTGGAAAAATCCTTGCATTTACGACAATAATATGCTAAATTTAGGTAGAAAAAGAAGACTATCAAAAAGTACACTTTTTGATAGTTTTCTTACATTCTATATATGCCACTTCTCCTGCAGTCATCCAGCATCTGCCCGCCAATTACTATCTATTAACTTTATGCATTGCAGTTTCTCATCCAATTTGCTAAAATAGCAATGATCAAACAAAAACCAGCGAGGTAACAACACAAAATGGGAATTTATGTCAATCCAGGAAACACAGCATTTGCAGAAGCTTTAAACTCAAACATCTACATAGACAAAAGCGGCCTTATTGCCTACACTAACAGCATCTTAAATACAAACAGAAAGTATCTGTGCGTCAGCCGCCCACGCCGTTTCGGAAAATCTATGGCAGCAGACATGCTGACTGCTTACTATAGCCGCGGCTGTAATTCCGCCGCGTTATTTAACAAGCTTCAGATCACCTCAGTCCCTTCCTGCCAGAAGCATTTGGACCGCCACTGCGTAATCCGTCTGGACATCCAGCGCTTTCTTGAGACAGAATCTGACCTTGTCACATTTATCACAGAAATCGAACATTCCGTCATCACAGAACTGCTGGATGCCTTTCCATCATGCATGAAGGCTGACCATCCACGCAGACTGAAAACCGTTCTTGATCAGATTTACGATAAGACTGGAGAAGGCTTTATTTTCATTATAGATGAGTGGGACTGTGTATTTCGTTTCACAAAAGAACATGCGCAGACACAGAAAGCATACCTGGATTTTCTAAGAGGCATTTTTAAAGGTTCTGCATATGTAGATCTTGCATATATGACCGGCATCCTTCCAATAAAAAAATATGGCGACCATTCAGCACTTAATATCTTTGATGAATATTCTATGATTACTCCCAAAAACTTAGTGCCTTATTTTGGATTTACGGAGGATGAGGTAAGAACACAGTGTGACATGCATCATATAAATTATGAGGATGTAAAAAATTGGTATGACGGCTATTTACTCGGTTCCACGCATATTTATAATCCCAAATCCGTATCTGACTTGCTTACGTGGAAAGAATTTCAAAGTTATTGGACCGGAACGGAAACATATGAAGCTCTGAAATTATATATTAATTTAAATTTCGACGGTTTAAAGGAATCCATATTGGAGATGCTTGGAAATGCAGGATGTCATATCGACCCAACGACATTTCAAAACGACATGACAACGTTTGTCATGAAAGACGACGTGCTTACACTTCTTGTTCACCTTGGATACCTGACCTATGACAAAAAAACGGAACAGGTATTTATCCCTAATCAGGAAGTCGCACAGGAATTCCTGCGGGCGGTAAAAACAGGCGGCTGGGACAGGCTGATGCAGCCGCTAAGCTGTCCTGTCTCCCGCCTTTTTCAGCAAATGCGTCTCCCGCAGCAGCATCGTCCCTGCAATAATAAACGCCACAAAATCCGCAATAGGCGCCGCATACATGGCTCCGTCGAGTCCAAAAAATTTCGGCAGAATCACTAACAGCGGCATCAAAAACAAAATCTGCCTTGTCAGTGACATAAAGGCTCCCGCCGCGGCCTTTCCGATAGAGGTATACATGTTTGCCACAATTGGCTGAAACTGGTTTGCAAAGGTAAAAAACATATAAATTCTGAAATACCGCTCCGCAAACTGAAAATATTGTTCACTTTCCTGGCCAAACAAGCCGATAATCTGCCTTGGAAATATCTGAAAGCAAAGAAACGCCGCAATAGAAACAGCTGTTGCACAGGCAATGGATTTCCATACCGCTTCGATCACACGCGCATACTGCTTTGCACCATAATTAAAGCTGACAATCGGCTGCATCCCCTGCGAAATGCCAATGACGATAGAAAAAAACATCATCCCGACTTTAGAAATAATTCCCGCGCAGGCAAGCGGAATATCCCCTCCATAAGCAGACTGGCCGCCATAAAACGTCAGTACATTATTTAACACAATCTGCACTGCCATCATTGCCAGCTGATTGATGCAGGGCGACATGCCAAGCCTGGCAATATTGCCCCAGCAGGCTGCCTTTGGCCGAAAGCTTTCCCGTTTCAAAGGCACGGTTTTGAATCTTGTTAAATATACCGCTACAAGCGCCGCAGATACGACCTGTCCAATCACCGTTGCCCATGCGGCACCCTGAATACCAAATCCAAACCAAATCATAAACAGTGCGTCTAATACCGTATTCACAATCGCGCCGGCCAGGGTACACAGCATCGAAAACTTCGGGCTCCCGTCCGCGCGGACAAGGCTGGATCCTCCCGTTGTAAATATTAAAAACGGAAATCCAAAAGAGGTAATCCCCGTATACGTCAGCGAATACTGCAGCGTCTGGTCTGTCGCTCCAAACAGGATCATCATTGGCCTTAAAAATACTTTTGTGCCTATGCAAAGCGTAATTCCGATCACCAGCGTCATCAAAACCGCATTGCCTGCATACCTTGCCGCTTTTTCATGATTGCCGCGCCCCATGTTCAGATTAAAATTTGCGGCGCCGCCAATCCCGCACATCAATGAAATCGCCGTACAGCTCATCGTTAACGGAAATGCCACATTCGTTGCCGCATTGCCGAGCATTCCCACATAATGTCCAATAAAAAACTGGTCTACGATATTATACAACGCGCTGACAAGCATAGCTATAATACTTGGAACCGCAAATTCGGCCAGCAGCCTGCCAACCGGCTTCGTGCCAAGCGGATTTTGGTCCCGCCCTGTCTTTTGTACTGTCATAGCATCAATTCCCTTCTTTCTTCATAAACTGTACTGTACATAATGCAATGCCTGCAAATATAAAAAAGTCCGCCAGATTAAATACCAGCTTGCGAAACCGCTTCGGCCCAAAGCCAAAGCTGACATAATCGACCACATATCCTTTGGAGAAACGGTCATACAGATTACTCAAGCCTCCTGCGGCCAGAAACGAAAGTCCCGTTTTGGCAGCTGCCGCGTGTTTTCGCGGCCATATGGCAAATAATGCCGCAAATACAAGGACAAGCGCAAATACATGGATATTCCTCACACAGTCCGGATGACTGCTTAAGAAATTACCAGCCGCTCCGGTATTATAATATTTTTTTAATATTACCCTGCCTTTGGCAATCCTGCGCTGTTCCTGCAGGGTCCGTACGTTGTCCATGTGCTTTTTCACATAGTATTCCACCAGAAAGATCATTCCAATCATCGTTATAAAAATCATAAGCCTCTCCTTTATCATCCTGTCGCAGTACAGATAACATACCTATTTGCATGCGGTCATATTCACAAAGCATTTTGTCAGAACTTGTTATATTATACATCATTTCTCACTATAATTTCCAGAGCGTATTTGAAAAATCATTTATGCACCCTTTACACTGTTCCCCGCATACGTTATAATGACTGTATCAGAAAGCAACTGCACCAATCGAGATTGCGTCAGTCACAAAGGCGGTGAGAATATGGAGGTATCTGAAATGACAGCAAAGGAAACAACGAACATTATTCTTAGATTGACACAGGAAGGGTGGGATGCAAATAAAATAAATGAGTTTATCGTATTTATCGAAACTCACAGACCATCTGAGGATGAAGCCATGAATATCCTCAAAAACAAAACCACATAATGGTATATGCCTTTTTTGCGCTCCACTCGGAAAATTTCAATTTGATATTGAATCTTTCTGAAAATCATGTTATACTTAGTATCGTAATATTACAAACCTCTCTCATTGAAAAAAGATGCACATATTTACTTTTATTCTTCTTTCGTATGTGCATCGAAGCAACCAAATATTGCAGATGTACTGACCGGAAGAATCTCTGAAGGAAAGAAAAAGTCTGGCATATGTATTTACCATAAAACAGGTAGATTCTTTTGAGTACTCTATAACAAAAGAATCTCGTGTTTTATGGTTTTTTATTGTGTTTTCGTACGAATCATGTTTTTATACGAATCATGTCTTAAGTATGAATAAGAAAGGATACAGCCCCATGGGAACATCATTAAACGATACACCCAGTGCAGACCGCACACACATTGCCTTTTTCGGCAGAATGAACAGCGGCAAATCTTCTTTGATCAATGCACTCACCGGCCAGCAGATTTCCATTGTATCCGAAATCGGCGGCACTACCACAGACCTGGTAAAAAAACCGATGGAAATTCACGGCATCGGCCCGTGCATCCTTATGGATACTGCCGGATTTGATGACAAGAGCGCTTTAGGCAGCAGCCGGATTGAATTAACAAAACAGGCCGCTGCAAGGGCCGATCTGGCAGTGCTTGTATTTTCCGCGGACACTTGTGCGCCTGCGGATGATCAGGCATCCCTATTTTCAGAAGAACTGCGATGGTATCAGCTGCTGCAAAAGCGAAACACTCCCGTTATTTTCGTATTGAATAAGGCAGATATAAAGAAACAGCCACGGCCAGACGGTCTGGAGGATAAAATTACAAAAACTTTTCAAAAAAAGCCGCTGCTCGTAAGCGCCAAATCCAAACAAGGCATCGCAGACTTACAGCAGGCGCTTGTCTGTGCGGCATCTGACCAGCGTCAGGAAATGGAACGCCTGATCACTGGATCGCTCGTCGGCGCGGACGATCTTGTCCTGCTCGTCATGCCGCAGGATATCCAGGCTCCAAAAGGCCGCCTTATACTCCCGCAGGTGCAGACACTGCGGGAGCTGCTTGATAAGAAATGCCTTACGATGTGTACGACGACAGACCGGTTTGACCATGCCCTGTCTGCGTTAAAACAGCCGCCAAAGCTGATTATTACAGATTCACAGGTATTTCAGACAATCTGCGAAAAAAAGCCGGCAGAAAGCATGCTGACTTCTTTTTCCACTCTTTTTGCCGCTTACAAAGGCGATATTGCTTATTTTATACACGGAGCAGAGACCATCAAAGCATTAACCGAACAGGACAAAGTACTGATTGCAGAATGCTGTACGCATGCACCTTTGGATGAAGACATCGGACGGGTAAAACTGCCGCGTCTGCTGCGCGGGCGGGTCGGCGAAGGATTAACGATAGATATTGTATCCGGCGCAGATTTTCCGGATGATTTATCCGCGTATCGTTTAGTCATTCAATGCGGAGCCTGCATGTTTAACCGCAAATATGTCATGTCCAGAGTAGACGCAGCCAAAGAACAGCACATACCCATGACAAATTACGGTGTTGCCATCGCATATTTAAACGGCATTTTAGATAAAATCACATATACACAATGATTTAAAATCAGCATGAATAAGGAGAAACCTATGAAAACAGAAGAAACAAAACTGGCTGTCATCGCCATTGTCGTCGAACGTGAGGAAAGCGTTCGGGAACTGAACGACCTTCTGCACGGATGCAGCAATTATATCATCGGACGCATGGGCATTCCGCACAGAGAACGCGGCGTATCTTTAATCAGCGTGGCATTGGATGCCCCGGCAGACATCATCAGCGCATTATCAGGAAAACTCGGCAGAATCACCGGCGTATCCGCAAAAGTAGCGTATTCAAAAATGCCGGAATCACAAGAATCATAAACAAGGGAAAGGATCATAACCATGTATAACGTAATGTCACCAAATGCAGAAGAATTTATCAGCGACGAGGAAATCCGCGAATGTCTGGATTATGCTCAGAAAAACAAACGAAACGCTGCCCTTATCGGCCAAATATTAGAAAAAGCAAAAAAAATGAAAGGCTTATCACACAAAGAAGCTCTTGTACTGCTGGACTGTGAACTGGAAGATAAAAATAAGGAAATCTATCAGCTGGCAGAAGAAATCAAACAGGAATTTTACGGCAACCGCATCGTCATGTTTGCGCCGCTTTACTTATCCAATTACTGTATTAACGGGTGCGAATACTGTCCGTACCATGCCAAGAATAAACATATTACACGAAAGAAGCTGACACAGGAGGAAGTGCGCCGTGAAGTAATCGCCCTACAGGACATGGGCCACAAAAGACTGGCTCTGGAAGCCGGCGAAGATCCGGTGAACAATCCGCTCGAATATATTTTAGAATGCATTGATACAATTTACAGCATCAAGCATAAAAACGGAGCGATCCGACGGGTCAATGTAAACATCGCGGCAACAACGGTAGACGATTACAAAAAACTGAAAGAAGCCGGCATCGGCACCTACATCTTATTTCAGGAAACCTACAATAAACAGCAGTATGAAAAGCTGCACCCGACCGGACCAAAGAGCAACTATACATACCATACCGAAGCTATGGACCGTGCCATGGACGGCGGCATTGACGACGTCGGCCTGGGCGTCTTATTCGGCCTGAACAATTACCGATACGACTTTACCGGCATTATCATGCATGCGGAACATCTGGAAGCCTATAAAGGCGTCGGCCCTCACACGATCAGCGTTCCGCGCGTGCGCCGTGCGGATGATATTGATCCGGATGTATTTGACAACGGCATCTCAGACGAAATATTTGAAAAAATCGTGGCATGCATCCGCATCGCCGTGCCATACACAGGAATGATCGTTTCTACAAGGGAATCCGCCGAAACCCGCAAAAAAGTGCTGCATCTTGGCATCTCACAAATCAGCGGCGGCTCCAGAACAAGCGTCGGCGGCTATTACGAAGAAGAAGCCGAGGAAGACAATTCCGCGCAGTTCGACGTCAGCGACCGCAGAACTTTGGGCGAAGTCGTGCACTGGCTGATGGAATCCGGCTATGTTCCAAGCTTTTGCACCGCCTGCTACCGCGCCGGACGCACCGGGGACCGTTTTATGGAACTGTTAAAAAGCAAGCAGATCGTAAACTGCTGCCATCCAAACGCGCTGATCACGCTGAAAGAATTTCTGGAAGACTATGCACCGCCGGAAACAAAAGAACTTGGTGAAAAACTGATCGCCGAAGAGCTGAAAAAAATACCGAATGAAACGGTTCGGAAAAAAGCCGAGGAATATATACATAATATTCAAAATGGAGAGCGGGATTTCCGTTTTTAATAAAAAAATCCGGCCTTATTGTTCAAAGTCAGCGAAGCGGCCCCCTATTCCGGAGGCCGCTTGTAACTAACAGTTCAGGCAGGTCTGTGCATTTACTGCGCAGACTGTATGTTGGCAGTTATTCTTTGATTTCATCAATTTCTGTCATATTTACGCTCAAGCTGTTAAGCAGGGCTTTAAGAGTAATATACTTTCTTTTTAATTCAGCATATGTTTCCGTCGCATTTTCTTTCTTTGCTAATAACATATACCGTTGAATTTCTCTAAAATCTTCTAATCCCCTTTGTATAATTTCACCATTGTTCATTACTTCATTTACCTCCTCATGCAGATCAAAATTTGCAAACACTAAAGTCCATAATTCTCATAACCGCACTGCTGCAGCTTTGCGTCCTTATCCTGTACCTGCTCTTTTAAATCTTTTGCATAAGCTTTCAGTTTTTTCAGCAGCTCATCATCTGAAACCGCCAGAATCTTAGCTGCCAGCAGCGCTGCATTCACGCCGCCGTTGATCGCCACCGTAGCGACCGGAATGCCGCTTGGCATCTGTACGATCGAATAGAGCGAATCCCTGCCGCCTAAAGATGTCGTATGCATCGGTATGCCGATGACCGGCATTGGAAAAATAGCCGCGCACATGCCTGGCAGATGCGCCGCCATCCCCGCTCCTGCAATAATCACTTTGAACCCTTTTTCTTCCGCTGTCTGTGCATATTCAAAAAACACATCCGGCTCCCTATGCGCGGATATAATCTTCATTTCAAACGAAATTCCCAGCTGTTTTAATACATCCGCCGCCTTTGCCATAACCGGCATATCTGAATCTGACCCCATGACGATTCCTACTTTTGACATATGGACTCCTCCCTTGTTCCTTGTATGATTCCTCTGTTTTCACGTTACTGTTCCAGCGGCACATTCAGCTCCTCTGTCCCAGGCACTACAAATCTGCCGTCCCGGATAATATCTATCGTACTTCCATCCGGCAGATGCGCCGTAATTGCGTCTAATTCATCATACGGAATTGTAATATCCGTATGACAGTTAAAATACGCTTTGGAAACATCTTCTTTCCGAAGCAGTGACCGCTCATTGTCCTTTGCCATAATCTCTTTACCGTCCGGATTGTATACCTTCGTATCCTCCGCATGGGAATAACACGTATCCCCAACGGCAAAATGCGGACCTGTCTTTTCCGCGATTAAAATCGGAAGCTTGTCTGCGATTTTAAAATCTCTCGCCATCCGATAGGCCGTCGTATTCGTTCCGATCGCAAACTCACCCATTGGCAGAGAATCGTGCTGCATCAGCACATTTTCATGAATGTAACGTCTGTTCTCCTGCTCGTCCGCAAAATTGGCACACGTATAATCCGTAACCATGCCGTCGGTAAACGTAAGCTTTAGATCTTTATAATACAGCTCATGCAAATATACGCCTGTCACATGCAAAACACCCGTCGTTCCCTTCAAAACCGGAGACGTAAATACCTCTCCGACTGGAATATTCACATCCGCCACACAGTTTTCAAACGCTGTCTGCTGATCTGGCCGTTCCAGCTTCCAGACAGATACATACAAGTCGGTAAGATTGTTTCCTTTTCCGGTAATATGCACCCGCTGTGCCTGGTCGAGCACTTGTATCAGGCGCTGCTGCATATTTCGGTACAGCATATAATCCAATGTATTCAGCCGCACTGTCTCAGAAAAAATCTGTTCATAATCCGGCCCGATCGCAGGAATCGGATACGCGATAATCGTAAAACTGCGCTCTTCCCCTTTGATATACTGATTCGTAATCTGTCCTGACTGATTCGCATAGTACACAAGCAGTTTTTGCTGCTTATGATTATAATGCGAAGCTTCTTTTTTCTGGACCGGCGCAAACGGCGGCTCGCCAAATACCTCCTGCACGGCAGGCCCTCCAAAAACGGCTGCCAGATCTTTATACTTCTCATATGCATCCCGCAGCACTTCCAACCTGCGCTCCACAAACGCTTTGTCCAGATACCAGGCATTATCGTTGCGGTGGTCAAAATCAAACTGACGGTTTGCCGCGACGGAGTAACAGCCCTTCTTTCCATGTCCCCGGTTGCCCATGGAAGATACCGCATCCCGGAAGATAACGACAGACAATCCCATCTTTTCAAAATTTTGGACAGCCGCACGCACAACACGTTCAAATCCGATCGCATAATGGATGCTGACCGTCTTTTTCTTTGACAAATCCTTATTCGTCACTTCGAATCCGATCCGGTATCCTTCAGTAAACGTATCCGCCATAACCTGAACGCGCTCCTGCGGCAGTCCTGCCAGATACCGCGCCGTCCTGCGCTCATTTTCCGATATATATTCCCCATAACGATACAGATACGTAAGATCCGACAAATCCGCATTCCGCACAACAGACGTAAAAAAGTCAAGCCGCGGATCTATGCCTTCCCGCACACTCTGCGCTACGATAATTTCGCTGTAATCATGAAAATGCCAGTATAAAATCCGGCGGATTTCCTCTCCATCTGTGCCGTCACTGTCACAAAAACACGTATAGATTTCCACAAACAGCTCCAGCAGTATTGCCATATCCGCCAGCCTGCCCTCAAACGCATAGGCAATCAGCGCACGGCATTCCGCATACAAAAAACATAACGCCCCGCCAAACTCTTCCCCCAGCCTTTGCTGCGCATAAGCCGGATTCGCATAGCTGGTTTCATACGCGCCTGGCAAAATATCCTCATACAGCCTCCTGTTTAACTGTTCGCACTGCTCCAGCGTCCGATGCTCCAGCCCGCCTTTTTGCTCCAGCTCCAGCACATCCGCCGTAAGCAGAATAAACCGCGCCGTTTTCTGAAAATAATCCGCAAAACACTCCTGTGTCTCCGGTTCTTTTGCCGCCTGGCGCACACGCTCTAACACAAGCGCATAGCGTTCTTTTGCCAGTTCATTTTCCGTCTCATAAACATCACGATAACTCATAATCCTATCCATCCTATTACATAAACTGCTATCCATCCTGCCAGCATACAGACTGACAGAACAGCGCCGGTAACCGGTACTTTTTTGATTACATTTTCCTTACGAGCCTCCCTTACGGAAACCCATAATGTTATAAATGCCGCCAGCACCGCGGCAATCCCGATACATCCGATTTTACTCTGCGCCTGTCCCCCGTGCATATAAGAGACTGACACCGCATAAAAAAACAATACCAGAGGAGCAAACGAAAAAGCAAGCGCCACCGCACCTGGTTTCGAATGTTTTTTTCCGGTAAACTTATAATTTTTATCAGACCGTGCTTTTTTCTTCTTCATCAAAGACTCCTTTTGCCCCTTTCAGTTCCATCTTATGACAGCAAAACAGGTGCCAGAAAAACATAATTTTAAAACAGAAATATCCAACCACCCCACCCAGCGTATTTAAAATAATGTCATCCACGTCACAGCTTCCGACTCTTGTCACAAGCTGAATCAGCTCCACCAGCAGACTGACTTCGAAGCTGATCAGCATTACCTTCAAAAACCCCCGGTTTCTGCGCGACAACAGCGGAAAAAACAAGCCAAACGGCACAAAAGCCAAAATATTGCCCGCAAGATTCAAAAAAACCGTATAAGGGCCTATCACCTCATAATAGGTCAGATAACGCTGAATTTCTTTGAACGGCTTTAAGTTATAATGATACTCCCGCCCAACAGAAGTTCTTCCCATACTCTCTGCAAAAAACAGAAAATATACCATTAAAATAAGATAAAGACCGAATAACAGCCATGCCGCCATCCGGTACATCTTTTTATGCTTTTTATAATTCAATTTCCAATCCTCAGCTTATTTTGCACCATACTGTTCATAGTATGCATCTATTGCAGCTTTTAATGTATCATCTATGATAATTTTTCCTTTATATGGATTCCAGTACAAATACTGCGTCACTTCCTGCATCGTTACGATTGCATTCGCATGAAATCCATACTTATCCCAGATCTCGTCTATCGCGCTTTTCTCCCCGCTCAGTCCCTTTTCCATACGATTCAGCGAAACGATCAGTCCAACGATCTGCACCTGCGCCTGCGCCCTTAAAATCGGAACTGTCTCTTCGATAGACTTTCCGGACGTCGTCACATCTTCGATCATAACAATCCGATCACCGTCTTTTACTTTACTGCCCAGCAAAATGCCCGTATCCCCATGGTCTTTGATTTCTTTTCGGTTCGAGCAGTAGCGGATCTCCTTTCCATACAGCTTTGCATAAGCAATCGCTGTAGCTACGCTGAGCGGAATGCCTTTGTAAGCCGGCCCGAACAGCAGGTCAAAATCATCCCCGTAATGTTCATGAATGGCCCTTGCATAATATTCGCCAAGCTTCATAAGCTGTGTACCCGTGACATAGCCACCCGCGTTCATAAAAAACGGAGATTTCCGTCCGCTTTTTAGTATAAATTCTCCGAATTTTAAAACTTCGCTGTCTACCATAAACTCAATAAATTCTTTTTTGTATTGTTCCATATGATTGTTTTCTCCTTTATTTATAAGGTTTTTCCTGCCTTTACCATTTCATTTTTGATATCACTGTGCCATTTCTGTGCCATTTTTATTTTACCCTACATGCACTCTTCTTTCATATTGCTCTATACCTTTAGACAAAGACTCTTTTGTTACATGCATATACAAATCTGTTGTAAGTTGAAGCTGTGAATGACCAAGTAATGCTGATACAGTTTTTAACGGTACTTCTGCCTCTAAACATCTTGTTGCAAAAGTATGTCTAAAGCAATACCTGTCTTTTGCCAAATCTATTAGTAAAACGTGCTTGATACAGACCATCTTTTCTTTAACTAATACCTTTTCCCAGCTCTTTGCCTTTTAATGACTTACCCATATCCTACAATCCTTTCTGATTTGTGAGTAAACCAAAAAGATAAGTTTAGATATACTTTGTTAAGTATAACACCAAATCTCATTACTTTCAACTCACAAATCCAAACTTTCAACGATTCATATGATTTTAATATAAAAGCAATTATCGTTTCTGATAATTTTTTGCTTTACATTTATATAGACTGCCTATTTATCCACTCATCAAGTTTTATTAATTGAATAATCCGTATGGTCTGTATCAGAAGTATCATATTTCCCCTGATATCCGATGGATGCAATTGCATCTTTTAATCCCCGGAATTCAGCAGAAATACCAACATAGGCATTGTGAACTTCATTTACGATATCGCTTAATGATTGTGTGACTGTGCCGCCAACACCTGGAAATAGAAGCTAATACATTTGCGGTAAATTTATTAATACCAGATGAAACTATCATGGAAATTATTGATAATCAGAACTGTACACTGGAATACATGTCAAGAATACTTGGATATAATCAGAAATTAATAGAATTGAGATTGAAAACATTTGATATTGATAAGAAATAGATGTTGCAATCGTATACGGTTTAGTATATGGGAAAACAACAGAAAAAGCCTTTGTATGACGTTTTCAGAATTTCAAAACGGATAATTGCACATTGGAGATATGAAAAACGCATACAGAGCCGATTTATAAACAAAAAATACATATTGAAAATCAATCCTGCATATGATATAATTGCCGTAGGCTGAAAGAAGCAATGAGTCCATAAGGACAAAGAACGAAATCCCCAACCGTATGCCCGTACAGTTGGGGATTCTTCTTTTCTTTTATAG
>CAOKJJ010000027.1 GCA_948468465.1 uncultured Eubacterium sp.
GGCATGAAGATCACATTGGTGCGATCCCGTATGTACTCAAGGAGATCAACGTGCCGATCTATGCAACCAAGCTGACCGTTGGAATTATAGAGCATAAGTTACGTGAGCATGACCTGATGCGCGTGGTAAAGCGTAAAATCGTGAAATACGGCCAGCATATTAATTTAGGATGCTTTCGGGTGGAATTTATTAAGACTAACCACAGCATTCAGGACGCGGCGGCGCTTGCGATCTATTCGCCGGCAGGCGTAGTCATTCACACAGGCGATTTTAAGGTGGATTATACACCGGTATTCGGGGATGCGATTGATCTGCAAAGATTCGGTGAGATCGGTAAAAAAGGAGTGCTTGCATTAATGTGCGACAGTACGAATGCAGAGCGTGCGGGATTTACGATGTCAGAAAAGACCGTTGGAAAAGTGCTGGATACTATTTTTACCGATCATAAGCACAACCGCATTATCGTATCTACGTTTGCGTCCAATGTGGACCGGGTGCAGCAAATTATTAACTGCGCGTATAATCATGGAAGAAAAGTCGTTATTGAGGGCCGCAGCATGGTCAATATTATCAGTACGGCTACGGAGCTTGGCTATATTAACATTCCGGAGCATACGCTGATTGACATTGAACATCTCAAAGATTATCCGGACGAGCTTACCGTACTCATTACAACCGGAAGCCAGGGAGAATCCATGGCGGCTTTGTCACGTATGGCGAGCGGGATGCACCGGAAAGTGTCCATTAAGCCGAACGATCTGATTGTTTTAAGCTCCAGTCCGATACCGGGCAACGAAAAGGCGGTTACAAAGATTATTAATGAACTGTCGATGAAGGGCGCAGAGGTTATTTTTCAGGATGTACATGTATCCGGCCATGCGTGCATTGAAGATATCAAGCTTATTTATTCGCTTGTCCATCCAAAATACGCGATACCGGTGCACGGAGAATATAAGCATTTAAAAGCGCAGGCGAAGATCGCGGAAGAGCTCGGCGTTTCCAAAAACAATATTTTTATATTATCAACCGGAGACGTATTGGAACTGGATGAAAACAGTGCGAGAGTCGCCGGCAGGGTGCATGTCGGAGATGTGATGGTAGATGGCCTTGGCGTCGGAGATGTCGGAAATATTGTATTAAGAGACCGCCAGCATCTGGCGGAAGAGGGTATTATTATTGTCGTGCTGACATTGGACAGCGCTTCCGGCCTGGTTGCGGCGGGACCGGATATCGTATCCAGAGGCTTTGTCTATGTCAGAGGTTCTGAAAGCCTGATGGATGAGGCAAGGCATGTATTAAACGGCACGATGGACAACTGTATGAACAAGCATATTACAGACTGGGGCAGAATCAAGACAGAGATTAAAGACGCACTGGGCGATTTTGTCTGGAAAGAGATGAAACGGCGGCCAATGATTATTCCGATTATTATGGAAGTATAGGAGAAAAGAGCCAGATGATAAGTCAGATAGATGAAGCATTAGAAGGATTAATCCAGGCAATCTGGGAAGGCGAGGAGTATCAGCGCTATCAAAAAATACGTGCGAAAGTACACGAGCAGCCGGAACTGGAGCAAAAAATCCATGCGTTCCGCAAGAAAAATTACGAGGTGCAAAACCGCGCGAACGATCGGGCGCTGTATGACCAGGTAGACGGGCTGGAGCGGGAAGGCATTGAGTTTCGCAAAGATCCGCTTGTGAATGAATATTTAAATGCGGAGCTTGGCATCTGCAGGCTGTTTCAGCGGATCAACTGGGAGCTTGTGCGGAAAATGGATTTTGATCTGGGATTTTCAATAGATTAAAGGAAGGGAAGCCTTTACATGAGTGCCAGTAAAATTGTAATGCGGCTTGTGAGCATCAGCTTTACGGTGTTGTTATTCCTTATGGTTGTATATGGCCTGTATGAGGTCGGGCTTCGTTCGTACAGTTATGGATACCGTATTTTTGCGGAGCCGCCGGTAACGGCAGGTGAAGGAAGAGACAGGCTTGTGCAGATTAAAAACTCAATGAGTGATTCTGATATTGCAAAGCTGCTGGAAGAAAAGGGACTGATTCGGGACAAGTGGTTATTTATGCTGCAGCTGAAATTATCCGGATACAGCAGCAGGATTTTACCGGGCCGTTACACGCTGAACACTTCGATGACGGCGGATGAGATGATGCAGGTCATGAGTCAGGAAGATACCGAAGAGACGGAGCAGGAAAAATCAGAATGATAGTTGATGAAAGATTTATCACGTATATAAATTCACTGGACAGCGGGAATACAAAGCTGTTGGACGAGATTGAAGCAGAGGCGCTGCGTACGGATGTTCCGGTTATCCGCAAGGAAACGCAGGCGTGTCTCAAGCTGTTTCTGGCGCTCAAAAAGCCAAAACGTATTTTGGAAGTCGGTACGGCGGTAGGGTTTTCCGCCATTTTGATGAAAACTTATAATCCGGCTGACTGTACGATTACGACGATAGAAAATTACGAAAAACGGATCCCAATTGCCCGCGCAAATTTTAAACGCGCGGGCATGGAAGACGTTATTACGCTGATAGAAGGCGATGCCGCTGTGGTGCTGGGACAGCTGGACGGAACTTATGATATGATTTTTATGGATGCGGCGAAGGGGCAGTATATCTATTTCCTGCCGCAGGTGATGCGTCTGTTAAGCGAAGACGGCATGTTGATTTCGGATAATATTTTGCAGGATGGTGACATTATTGAGTCCAGATATGCGGTCATCCGGCGCAACCGTACGATTCACAGACGTATGCGACGTTATTTATATGAACTGACGCACCATGAACAGCTTGTTACAGCCGTATTTCCGGTAGGAGATGGAATTACGGTCAGCAGTAAAAAGGCATAAAAAGAAGTTATTAGGAGATCAAAAACAGGAGATCAGAAATGAAACGTCCGGAATTGTTAGTTCCGGCAGGCAGCTTAGAGGTGCTGAAAACAGCGGTTGTATACGGCGCGGATGCCGTATATATCGGCGGGGAATCATTCGGGCTGCGTGCCAAGGCAAAAAATTTTACATTGGAAGAAATGGCACAGGGCATTGCGTTTGCACATGCACATCATGCGAAAGTGTATGTGACGGCAAATATTTTTGCCCACAATGAAGATCTGAAAGGCGTGCGGGAATATTTTTATGAACTGCGGGAGATACAGCCGGACGCGCTGATTATTTCAGATCCCGGTGTTTTTGCGGTTGCCAGGGAAGTATGTCCGCATATAGAAGTGCATATCAGCACGCAGGCAAATAATACGAATTATGAGTCCATGCTCTTTTGGCACAGACTGGGCGCAAAACGCATCGTCTGCGCGAGGGAGCTTTCGTTAGAAGAGATCCGTGAAATACGCGGCCGGATACCGGATGAGCTGGAACTGGAAGCGTTTATCCATGGGGCCATGTGCATCTCCTATTCCGGCAGATGCCTGCTCAGCAATTATTTTACAGGAAGAGACGCGAATCAGGGAGCCTGTACGCATCCGTGCCGCTGGCAGTATGCGGTCGTGGAAGAGAAAAGGCCGGGAGAATATCTGCCTGTTTACGAAAACGAGCGGGGAACTTATATTTTTAATTCCAAAGATTTATGTATGATAGAGCATATTCCGGATCTTGTAAAGGCTGGAATTGACAGCTTTAAAATCGAAGGCCGCATGAAGACCGCGCTGTATATCGCTACTGTGGCCAGGACATACCGAAAGGCAATTGATGACTATCTGAAAGCGGAGTCTGTCTATGAACAGCATCTGCCCTGGTACCGCAGCCAGATTGCAAGCGGGACGTTCCGGCAGTTTACGACAGGATTTTTTTATGGCAAGCCGTCCGAAGAAGCACAGGTATATGACAGCAATGATTATGTAAAAAATTATACATATCTTGGGACGATAGAAAATACGAACGCAAAAGGGGCATGCCGGATCGAACAGAAAAATAAGTTTTCGGTCGGGGAACAGATAGAAGTCATAAAGCCGGATGGGACAAATGCCGCGGTAGTGGTTCGTTCAATAACAGATGAAGAAGGAACGGCGATGGAATCCGCACCGCATCCCAAGCAGGTACTGTATGTGGAGTTTGCGTGTGAGCAGGATCCTTCCATCCGTTTCAATCAATATGACATTCTACGCAGAAAAGAGGAGGGCTAACAATGGGAAAGGACAAATATGTAGCATATGTGGGAACTTACACGCATGAAAACAGCCTTGGCATTCATATTTACGACGTGGATGTAGAGCATGCGAAAATTCAGGAGCGGAAAATGATACCGATCAGTAATTCATCGGACATGATTATTTCACATAGCGGAAAGATTTTGTATTCCATTGCAGACGAAGGGGTGGAAGCTTTTCACATTCTGGAAGACGGCGATTTAGAAAAAATCAACAAAAAATGGATTGGCGGTATGCGCGGCTGTTACCTGGAACTGGACAGAGAAGATAAATATTTGTTTGTCGCAGGCTATCACGATGCAAGAGTATCTATGCTGCGCCTGAATAAGGATGGTTCTATTGAAGGCATTGCGGACGGCGTTTTTCACAAAGGCATGGGGCGCTGCATCGCAGAGCGTAATTCCAGGCCGCATGTACATTGCGTAAAAGTCACTCCGGATCAGAAGTTTTTATGCGCTGTGGACGGCGGGCTGGACCATATTAAAATATACCGTCTGGATTATGACGGCGGACACCTGATTCACCATGATATATTAAGATGCCCGCTGGATTCGGCGCCGCGTGCTATGCGTTTCAGCAAAGACGGCAAGTATGCATATGTATTGTGCGAGCTTACGAACGTTGTCAACGTATACCGCTATTATCTTACAGAGAGCGGAAATCCGGAGTTCGAGATCATTCAGACTATTTCGACGGAAGGTCCGGGCGAAGATGAGATCTGCAGCGCGACGACAATGGAATTTTCGCCGGACGGCAATTATCTGTTTTGTACGGATGCCGGCATTAATGCGGTGCTTGTATTCGCTGTGGACAAAGAGACGGGGCTGCTGACGTTAGTCTGCAATAACCGCATTGGAGGGGAATTTCCAAAAGCGATCGCGGTATTTCCAGACGGGAAAAATTTTATGTGCCTGAACCATGACAGCAATTCTATCGGTATTTTTACGATGGATTATGAAGGCAAATATTTCCTGATGAATGGAAAACCGGTAGAAGTGGAGACACCGAACTGCGTATATATTCATAAATTGACATAAGGATAATAAAGGAAAAGGGCCGCAGCTTTAACTTCTAAAAGCCTGCAGTATACGGGTGAGATTCTTATGCGGTGATAAGGCGCAAGGTCTTTGGAAGGGCAGAGGCTTTGCGCCTTTTTGGTGCGAATAACAGAGGACGACATATGGAGAAAGACGATTTGCAAAGGCTTGTAAGCCAGTATGAACGAAATAAAAAAACCTATAAAAACGCAAAAGAGTATAACGAACAGGACTGCCGCGATGAGTTTATCAGTCCTTTGCTGGAATGCTTTGGCTGGGACGTGCACAACAAAAAGGGGGCGCCGCCGCAGTATAAAGAGGTCGTTGTGGAAAAGTTTTCCGGGCGCAGTGAGAGGCCGGATTACACGCTGACTTTAAACGGCGTGTCTAAAATTTTTGTGGAAGCGAAAAAGCCGGCAGTGGAAATCAGGCTGGACGCGGCGCCTGCCAGACAGGCGAGAAGCTACGGCTGGAACGGCGGACATAAAATCACCGTACTTACCAACTTTGAATATCTGATGATCTATGACACGACAAACAGGCCAAAGGAAGACGACCTGCCTTCCGTTTCGTTATACCGGTGCTACCATTATACGCAGTATATCAAAGCGTATGAGGAAATAAACAGCCTGCTGTCAAAAGAAAGCGTATATTCCGGCGCGTTTGACGCGTTTGTCAACGGAAATTTTCAAAGCAGCGGCAGGCATGCGTCGGAAATAGACGAAATCTTTTTAAAGCAGATGAATGAGTGGCGGCTGGCAATTGGAAATGACTTATATCAAAAATCCGAAAAATATCACGATATGGAGCTGTTAAATGATGTCGTGCAGGAATTTATGAACCAGATTATTTTTCTGCGCATCTGCGAGGACAGGCATCTGCCTTTATATAAAACGCTGCAGGAAACGGCACAGCTGCCATCGGAGTTATACCGGGTGTTTCAGGAGGCGGACAGGCGGTATAATTCCGGGCTGTTTAACGGAGATACGATTATTTTCGACCTGGATGCCGGTATTCTTTCAGACATTATAAAAGCATTGTATTATCCGCAGAATCCGTATCTGTTTCATATCATAGAGCCAGCTATTTTAGGCAAGATCTATGAAGCGTTTTTAACAGAATGCCTGATCAGGGAAAACGGCAGGGTTACGCTGACGGCCAAAGGGGCTTACCGTTACCGTTCTGTGGTATCTACGCCGACAGAGATTGTAAAATATATGGTGAAAATGGCGCTGCAGCCTTATTGTGCCGGAAAGACGCCGCGTGAAATCTGCTCCCTGCGAATCGCGGACATTGCATGCGGCTCCGGCGTATTTTTGGAAGAGTCGTATCAGTATCTTGTGGATTACTGTGTGCAGTGGTATGAAAAGCACAAACCGCAGGTGCTGCTGGAGCAGAGCAATGGCAGGAAAAAGCTGCCGTTTGAAGAAAAAAAGGAAATTCTTACAAACTGTATTTATGGAGTGGATATCGACATTCACGCGGTGTGGGTGAGCCGTTTTTCATTGCTGATTAAGCTGATGGAAGATGAGACGCCGGCGTCTATGCATGATTTTGTACCGGCGCTGCCGGATTTAAAGGAAAATATCAGAAACGGGAACGCGCTGATTACAAGGGAGGATCTTGGAGACGATATCTGCAGCGCTAAGCTGCTGTGCAAAGTAGTGCCGTTTTCCTGGGATTTTGAGGACGATATAAAGGGATTTACCGTCATTGTCGGAAATCCGCCTTATGTCAAAACCGAAGACATGCATACGCTGGAATCCGAGACAGAGTTTTTGATTTATAAGAAAAAGTATGAGACAGCTTACAAACAGTTTGATAAATACTTTTTGTTTATCGAGCGTGCGCTGCAGCTGCTGGCGCCTGACGGGACGCTTTGCTATATTGTGCCGAACAAATTTTATAAAACCGATGCCGGGCAGAAGCTGCGGCAGCTGCTGGCGCCTAAAATGATGCAGATGGATGATTTTGGCGATATGCAGCTGTTTCCTGACAGGACGATTTACAGTTCGATTATTTTATGCGGACAGCAGGAAATGACATATATGAACTATACAAATGTGTCTTCGCTGGCGCAGCTTTGGGCAGGAGAGAAAAAAGAGCAGATGCAGGTGGCCAATGCCTCGCTTGGAGACGCACCATGGCGGCTGTGCACGGACATTGCGTTTTTAAAGATGATGACGAAAATGGAGGCGCACGCAAGGCCGCTCGGGGAGATTGTGGATATTTTCAATGGTATTCAGACAAGCGCGGAACGGCCCGAACCGGTATACTGGTTTACGCAGAAAGAAGTGCTGAAAGAAACAGAAGATGAGGTAACCATTCAAAAATTCGGCGGCGTTTACCACATCGAAAAAAAGATTCTAAAGCCGTATTTTAAGCCGACAAAGGCGGATGAAAAAGGGATGCGGACCTATTCGTGGCTGCATACGGATAAGCGTATTATTTTTCCTTATACAGAAGAAGGCAGCTTGATTGAATTGGCAGTGATGCAGCGCGAATATCCGGGAACGTATGCGTATTTGTGCGCATGCTATGACCTGCTCGTGCCAAAATGCCTGAATCATGGCGTTGGACGGGACATTAAAAACGCTACGGAAAAAAACTGGTATCAGTATGGCCGGGCCCAGGCGCTGACAGCGTTTGTGCATACGCCAAAACTGATCGTACGTGTGCTCAGCAGACGGCCGATGTACGCCTACGATACGCAGGACATGCTCATTGCCTCCGGCGGCACGGCAGGATACTGCGCGATTGCGGCGCCCAAAGGCTGCAAATATGACCTTTCTTATATACAGGCGTGGCTGAACCATCCGTATACAGAACAGCTGCTTTCTACCATGGGGAGTGATTTTGAAGGCGGATATACGGCAAGAGGGACCTATTTATTGAAAAAGATCCCTTTTTTGGAGCTGGATTTTGAAAAAGAAGAACAAAAGGCTGCGCATGATGCCGTAGTATCCTATGCAAGGCAGATTTATGCATTAAACGAGGTATTGCGTGTCAATTCCGGCCGCAGGACGATCGAAGTGCTGGAAGGTGAAAAGGATAAGCTGGCCGACCGTATCGAGGCGCAGATCGCAAAAATCTATCAGATGGAGTTCCAGGTGAAAGTATGATTTTAAAAGAAGACAGTACAAAGCAGAAATTAAGAGGCGCTTATTATACGCCGCAGGCAGTAGCGGAAAAAATGGTAAGTTTTTTTCAGGAAGATGCTTCTATCCGTACGATTTTGGAACCCAGCTGCGGGAACGGCGTATTTGCGGAAATGGTGCTGAAAAAACAGCTGTTAAAAAAAGACGGCAGCCTGACAGCGATTGAAATCGAAGCCTCGGAGGTGCAAAAAGCAGCAAAAAAAATGGAATCGGTACCGTCTGCGGACGTCCGTCTGTTTGCGATGGATTTTTTTGAGTACTATGAAAATAAGAAAGATGAGGAGCGGTTTGACCTGATCCTGGGCAATCCTCCGTATATCCGCTACCAGTATCTCAAAGAGCAGCAGCGCGCGCAAATGTCACAGATTTTGACCGAGCATGGAATGAAGGCAAACAGGCTGATTAACGCATGGGTTGGGTTTTTGGTAGCCTGTGTGCATCTTTTGAGCGACACGGGAAAAATAGCTTTCGTCATACCGGCCGAAATCCTGCAGGTAGCTTATGCGCAGGAACTGCGGCTGTTTCTGGCAAAGAGCCTGTCAAAGATCACGCTGCTTACATTTGAAGAGCTGGTATTTCCGGATATCGAACAGGAGATCGTGATCTTTCTCGGTGAAAAAGGCGGGCAGGAGCAGGGAATCCGGATTATTGAGCTGCATGATCTGAAAGACCTGGACCAGCTAAAGCTTGCGGACAATGGTTTTCAAAAGCTGAATCAGGTGCATGAAAAATGGACAAAGTATTTTATGAGCAGGGAGGAAAACAGCCTGATCGCACAGATCCGAAAGGACAGCCGGTTTCAGAAAATGTCGGATACGGCGCTTATCAACATAGGCATTACAACGGGAAACAATAAATATTTTTCGGTTACGAAAAAAGCGGTCCATGAGTACGAGCTTGAGGATGTCGTGCGTCCGCTGATTGGAAGGAGCGCCCACGCCGGCAGCGTTTACTTTTACAAAGAAGACTGGAACGACAATGCGGAAAACGGAAAAGCTGCGTATTTAATTGATTTTCCGGACGTGCCGTTGGAAGCGTATCCGAAAAAGCATCGTTCTTACATTAAAAAAGGAGAAAAAAACAAGGAACATGCGGGGTACAAATGCAGAATCCGGGAAAGATGGTATCGGGTGCCGTCCATCTGGGTGCCGGATGCTTTCTTTCTGCGAAGAAATAACCTGTATCCAAAGTTTGTATTAAACTGCTGCGAGGCCGTGTCCACAGATACGATGCACCGGATTAAATTTTATGATGGGATAGAGCCGGAACGGGTTGTATTATCGTATTATAACAGCATTTCGTTTGCGTTTACGGAAATCTGCGGGCGCAGCTACGGCGGAGGCGTACTGGAAATTCTGCCTGGGGAGCTTGGAAACGTGGTGCTGCCGGTGCTGGACGCGGTTCCGTTAGAACAGGTCCGAAGCATTTTGCATAAGGTGGACGCCATCGTAAGGCAGAAACAGGAGATAGAAAAAGCGCTGGATCTGGTAGACAGGGAAATGCTTGTAAAAGCGCTGGGGCTGGATGCAGAAACCTGCATGGCGGCCAGAAAGATTTGGAAGAAGATGCAGCAGAGAAGATTACGTCGTGGATAAACAAATCGTGAGGCAGTGAAGGGAGAGGAAGCTATTAATGTTTACGCATGAAATGGTAAAATCGTTTAATCAGCTGGAAATGGATGTTTATAATTATATTGTGCAGAATGAAGATAAAGTGATTTATATGAAGGTTCGGGATCTCGCCGACGCTGTGCACGTATCGACCACAACCGTTCTTAGGTTCTGCAAAAAGGCCGGTTGTGAAGGATATTCCGAGTTTCGCCTAAAGCTTAAGCAGGAATTGAAAGACAGCAATGAGATCGCGTTGGATATGGACATTACGGCAATGAATGATTTTTTTCAGCGTGCACAGACAAAAGCATTTCAGGAAAATGTAAAAGAAGCGATGGATTATTTGATCAAATCCACGTCTGTGATTTTTGTCGGGGTCGGCAATTCTTCGATCATGGGAAAGTACGGCGCACGGTATTTTAATAATGTGGGAATTTTGTCGTTTGCGATAGACGACCCGTTTACGCCCGTCTTTCGCGGCAAAAATGAGACGAGCGCGGTCATTGCGCTCTCGGTGTCAGGCATCACCAAGGAAACGATTGTACTGGCGGAGCGGCTTAAGCGCAGGGGATGCTGTTTGATTTCCATTACGAACAAATCCGACTGTCCGCTGGCAAAAATGAGCCACTGCAATATAAATTATTACATACCAAGCTATAACAGAGAAAATTATGACCTGACCTCCCAGATGGCGGTTGTCTTTATTATCGAATATTTAGGAAGAAAGCTAAAAGGCGTCCATAATTGCGCGGAAGATTTGATGGATTGATCAAAGCGGCGTAACAAATAAAACAAAACCAAGTAAATATGTGCATATTTAATAATAAATACCTATAAAAACAGTGCATCTTTCACAATAAAAAAGCATGCACTGTTTTTTATTTGTAACAAAATTTAAACATCCGTAACGGATTCCTTTCCGCCGCCAGACTGCTGACAAAAAAGATACGGATTGTTATAATGCATATAACAAATAACAAAACAGCGGAAGGGCCGCTGAAAAAAATTCTAGGAGGAAAAATTTATGATTATTCGGTTATTTTGCGCAGCAGGCATGTCAACAAGTGTTCTTGTAAAGAAAATGCAGGAAGCAGCAAAGGAAAAAGGAAAAGACGCGGATATCGCGGCATATCCGATTTCTGAGATGGAAAGACTGACGGACGGCATTGATGTCGCGCTGTTAGGACCTCAGGTAGGCTTCGAGCTTGGCAGGGCAAAACAGATCTGTGATCCAAAGGGCATTCCGGTAGACGTCATCCCGATGCAGGACTACGGCATGTGCAACGGGATGAACGTACTGAAATTCGCATATAAGCTTGCGAAAAACAAATAAAGAGAAAGGCGGAAAAGGCAGTGAATCAATTTCTGAGCGATAAGGTGATTCCTAAGATTATTAAGTTTATTAATACAAAAGGAGTACAGTCAATTAAAAATGGTATGGTATATTCTATGCCGCTTTTGATTATTGGCTCGGTTTTTTTAATCCTTTCTAATTTCCCGGTGCAGGCAGTTGTGGATTTTCTGGAAAACACAGGGGTTAAGGAGATCATGGACCAGGCATATGGCGCAACATTTAATATCAGCGCCATGATTGCGGTCATAGGCATCAGCTATACATATATAAAACTGGAAGGTCAGGAACCTTTGAGCGGGGCAATGATTGCATTGGCGACGTTTTTGCTTTTAATGCCTTCCCATATTGCAACAGAAGGCGGAGAAATCGTAAACGGGATAATAGATAAAAACTGGACCGCAGGCAAGGGCATGATTGGCGCGATTATCATCGGACTGATTGTGCCGGTCATTTATTCATGGTTTTTGAAAAATAATATTAAAATTAAGATGCCTGCAGGCGTTCCGGAAGGTGTGGCAAACTCTTTTTCAGCGCTCATTCCGGCAGCGGCTATTATTACCGGGGCAGCAGTCATTCATGGCATTTGCTCGCTTGGATTCCATACAACTTTGATGGAAACGATCTATAAAGTTATCCAGACGCCACTGCAGGGTATGACAGATTCTTTGGGCGGAGCGCTTTTGATGTGCTTTGCAGGACCGTTTTTATGGATGTTCGGCGTACATGGCTCGACCGTTGTCGGAGGCATTATGTCTGGCCTGCTTACGGCGAACAGTCTGGAGAATCAGGCGATTTTGGACAGCGGACTGGAGCTTACGCTGGGAAACGGCGGGCATATTGTAACACAGCAGTTTTACGACCAGTTTATTAATGTAACAGGCGCCGGTATTACGATCGGCCTTGCGATTTTCCTTTGTTTCTTTGCTAAATCAAAGCAGCTGAAAACACTGGGAAAAGTAGAGATTGTACCAGCATTTTTTGGAATTAACGAACCGATTTTATTTGGCATTCCGATTGTAATGAATCCTATGATGGCGGTTCCATTTATCGCTATGCCGTTAATTTCCTGTGTCATTCAGTATTTTGCGCTGTATACAGGAATCTGCCCGCTTTATGCGGCAACGCAGGTGCCATGGACGTGTCCGCCGATTATATCCGGATTTTTAGTCGGAGGGTGGAAGAGCGCATTGCTGCAGATTGTAATATTTATTATTTCCTTCTTCGTTTATCTGCCGTTTATCCGTAAGATTGATAAGATCGACTTAGAGCAGGAACAAAAGGCAACCGTAGAGGATGACGATGAAGACTGGTAAAAACAGATTTTCCTGATCAGCAAAAAGATAACAGCATCCGGCGTTTGACCGAAAGAGGGTTTCAAAGCGCCGGATATTTTTCAGGCATGAAAAAGCATTAAAAAAAGCATTGTAAAAACATTGTAAAAAAGCATTGTAAAAATAAAGCGAAAAATAATAGGGAAGAAAAGGAGAAAAAAAGAATGGCAGAAGTAAGCGAACAATTTGAGATGTTATGTTTTCAGGTAATCACATTTGTAGGCACGGCACGCACGCATTTTATCAATGCGATTCAGAGTGCGAAAGCAGGAAAGTTTGAAGAAGCGCAGAATCTGTTAAAAGAAGGCGACAGCGCTTTTTCACAGGGGCATAACGGACATGCGGATCTTTTAACGATGGATGCGAACGGAGAATTAAGCGGCGGACTCATGCTTTTGATGCACGCGGAAGACCAGCTGATGAGCGCTGAAAATTTCCGCATTCTTGCACAGGAGTTTATTGAGCTTTATCAAAAGCTGGAAGAAAAAAACAGCTAGAAGAGGGATAAGAAAAATATTTAGGAGTTTTCATAAGATCGTAGTTTGAAAGGGATGAAAGTATGGGATTTCAGAAAGAATTTCTCTGGGGCGGAGCCGTGGCCGCACACCAACTGGAAGGCGGGTATGATAAAGGCGGCAAAGGACTCAGCATTATGGATGTTGTCACCGCCGGAGATGTAAATACACAGCGCAGGGTTACGGATGGCATTTTGGAAGGGGAATTTTATCCGAATCACGACGCCATAGATTTTTACAGCCACTATAAAGAAGACATTCGGTTATTTGCGGAAATGGGATTTAAATGCTTCCGTACGAGCATCGCATGGACGCGCATTTTTCCAAATGGCGATGAAAAGCAGCCAAACGAAGAGGGACTGCAGTTTTACGACGACGTATTTGACGAATGTCTCAAATATGGAATTGAACCTGTGATTACGCTCAGCCATTTTGAAATGCCGCTGCATCTGGTAAAGGAATACGGCGGATGGCGCAGCAGAAAGCTGATCGACTTTTTTGTGAACTTTGCCGAGGTATGCTTTCTGCGCTACAAAGACAAAGTAAAATACTGGATGACATTTAACGAGATCAACAACCAGGCTGACATTTTAGGCGGAGACACCTTCATGTTTTTTGCGAATTCCGGCATTATATGCGAAGAAGGGGAAAACGCGGAACAGCTGATGTATCAGGCTTCTCATTATGAACTGGTGGCAAGTGCGAAAGCGGTGCGGCGTGCGCATGAGATTAACCCTGACTTTATGGTCGGCTGCATGATCGCGATGTGTCCGATTTATCCGGCTACGTGCAGGCCGCAGGACGTGCTGATGGCAGAAAAGGCTATGCAGAAACGCTATTACTATGCGGATGTGCATGTCAATGGCGTATATCCGGCGCATATATTAACGTACTGGGACAGAAAAAAGATGCAGATAGATATGACACAGGAGGACATGGATATTTTAAAATCCGGCTGTGTAGACTACATCGGCTTTAGCTACTATATGACATTCTGCGCCGTACAAAACGATGACAATCCGGATTATGACTTCCGCGGAAATGCGGACTATACGAAAAATCCGTATGTGCAGGCAAGCGACTGGGGCTGGCAGATTGATCCGGTTGGACTGCGCTATGCGCTCAACTGGATGAGCGACCGCTATCCGGTACCACTTTTTATTGTAGAAAATGGATTCGGGGCTTATGATAAAATAGAAGAGGACGGCAGCATTCATGACGCCTATCGAATCGCATACTTAAAAGAACACATCATGCAAATGAAAAAAGCCGTGGAAGAAGACGGCGTCAATCTTCTCGGCTACACGCCATGGGGTTGCATTGACCTGGTCAGCGCGGGAACCGGCGAGATGGATAAACGGTATGGATTTATTTATGTCGATAAGCATAACGATCAGACGGGTGATCTGTCGCGCAAAAAGAAAGATTCTTTTAACTGGTATAAAAACGTCATTGCAACAAATGGCGAAACACTGTAGGATGCGTGAGAGGAGGCAGGTTTGTGAAAATCAGAGGAGTAAATCTCGGCAACTGGCTTGTATTGGAAAAATGGATGAGCCAGGAACTGTTTCTTGGACTGGAAGCAGAAGATGAAAGCGCTTTTTATGAGGACTTAAGCAGTGAAGAGGCGAAGCTGCGTCTGCACATGCACAGAAGCTATTATATTCAGGAGCGCGACTTTCAGCGCATTCGTACCATTGGCTTGAATCTGGTGAGGATTCCGGTACCGCATTTTATTTTCGGAGACTGCGGACCGGGCATTGGCTGTATCCAATATCTGGACAACGCCTTTACATGGGCAGAAAAGTACGGGCTGAAAATTTTAATTGATCTGCACACCGCGCCGGACAGCCAGAATGGATTCGATAACGGCGGACTTTCCGGCGTCGTGAAATGGCATCAGAAAGAAGAAAACATTGCGTTTGAGCTGTCTGTGCTGGAACGGCTGGCGCAGCGCTATGCAGGCCGCAGTGCATTGTACGGCATCGAATTGCTGAATGAGCCAATCTCAGAAGAAATGCTGCGTACGGTAGGCCAGCGCTACAAGGCAAGACATCCCGAACAGGCGGTAGGCTCAGAAGCGATTCCATTTGACCTTTTAAAAGATTTTTACATCAAAGGATACGAGGCGGTACGCAAATATTGTCCGCCGGATACGAAAGTAGTCATTCACGACCAGTTCATCCTGGAACAGTGGGAAGACTTCATGCCGCAGGAACAATATCCGGGAGTTGTGATTGATACGCATATGTACCTGTTTTCCGAAGAACAGAAAATGGCCGACCATCAGCTTGCTTCTTATGAAGAAATGATACGCAGGTCATTTAAACAACGGCTGGAACGTGCGAAAAAATTCCATCCAGTCATCGTAGGAGAGTGGTGCATCGCAAACAAGAGCGACGGCATCAAGGAACTGCCGGAAGAAGAAAAGGCACAGGCATACCGCACGATCGGCAAGTGGGAGCTGGATGCGTGGAGCGCCTGCGACGGCTGGATCTTTTGGAGCTATAAGCTGCATGCATCCGGGCGCAATGACTGGGATTTCCAGAGAGCGCTGGATGCGGGATGGCTGGAACTGGATTTGTAAATTTAATTATTTTATGGATTTCCGGACGACTCTGCGCCTGGCGGGATGGTTTTGGCGACCACCAAAACCATCCCGCCAGGCGCAGAGTCTGACTTTGAAAAGCTTAATCATTTTATGAATGTCTGGTGCTGTATTTGACAATCAGCAGTTCCACTGCGATCTGGTCGGTTATTTTTCCTGTCTTGCTGTCTGTTTCCAGCGAAGCGCCGTCGTCCAGTGCCTGCAGCAGTTCTGCGTTTTGAAAACGTGCGGCCTGTTCCAGAGAGCGCTTTACGGCAAACGGAGGGATGCCGGCTTTTGCGGCCATTGTTTTCGCGTCCAGGCCGGCTTTTTTCATGGACTTTAAATCGAGCAGAATGCGGAACTGGCGGTTGATCAAATATAATATGCGCATGGGAGCTTCTTTTAGCGCCAGCAGGTCATAGTATAAGGAAAGCGCACGTTTCTGCTCCCGTTTTCCTATGGCGTTAATCATTTCAAAAATCTGGTTTGCAACCTGTTCCGTGCAGATGGCTTCCACATCCGCGGCTTCAATGACTTCTTTTCCAAGTGTATAGCATAACAATTTTTCCAGTTCTTTATCTATATTGCCCATATCTGTACTGGTTTTGGATAAAAACAGCTGCAGTACAGCCTGGGTAATCTTTTTATTTTCTCTTTTTAAACGGCCTAAGATCCAGCGGGTCAGCAGCTGCTCGTTCTGCTGCGCAAATTCTACGGCACGGCCAGTTTTATTCACAGCTTTATACAGCTTTCCGCGTTTATCTATTTCAGATTCCGTAAAGACAAGGACGGTAGTAGAAGGCAGATGCGGCAGATAGTTCGAAAGAGCCTCACAACCATTTTTAAAAAAACCGCTGTCTTCGACTAAAATCAGCCGGTAGTCCGCAAAAAACGGGAGCGTTTCGGCCAGATCTATCATAGCCTGTACATCCGCATGCTGCCCCTCAAAACGGGAAAAATTGATCGTATCATCCGGCGGGATCAGCGCCTGTTTCAGCTTTTGCTTGTACTGCTGTTTTAAATAATTTTCACTGCCGTATAATAAATAAACATTCCGAAACTGTAAAGAACGGATATCTTCATCAATCGTTTTCAAAACGCACCTCCTGACCGCATCCAAGGAAAGCAAAAATCACAGCAAAAATAAAAACCACCGATTAAGAGGGAATCAGTGGCTTTCTTTATTTTATGCTGTTGCACATCTCTAAAAAATTAGGACATTTTATTAACAGCCTGACTTAATCTAGAAATCTTTCTGGAAGAAGTATTCTTGTGATAAACACCCTTTGTAACTGCTTTGGCAAGCTCGCTTGTAGCAGCCGTTAAAGCTGTCTTAGCAGCAGCCTTGTCGTTCGCAGCGATCGCAGCATCAACTTTTTTAATGGATGTCTTAACCTTTGAGCGGATTGATTTATTTCTGGCAGCTCTTTTTTCTGCGACAAGAATTCTTTTCTTTGCTGATTTAATATTAGCCAACTGAAACACCTCCATTTGCGGTAAAATTGCAGCAGCATCTTTCCTTGTATCGAGTGCTGCATGTATATTTTTCATGTAACGGTGTTCATTATGCGGACACGGACGAACTAATGAACACGCTCCAGACTATAATAAAATACTTGAAAAGTTCTGTCAATACATAAAATGAGATTTTTTGCAAAAACTTAATAGAAAGCGGTGGCTTTAGATGTTGTGTGGATTCCCGGACGCAGAAGGAGGGACTTTGCCTGGTCTGCCTGTGTCAGCTCCAGAATATTAAGAAACACTAAGTATTCTGCATCTTATGCTGTGGTACCGGACGGTCGCGCCGCAAGTTCGCTTCTGGCTGCCGCCAGCAGCTAAAAGCGGCGCTGGGCTTCGCCCCTGGTTATCTAGCAGAACACTAAGTGTTTCTAAATATTCTGGAGTTGACACAGGCAGGCCAGGCAAAAGTCCTCTTACAGCGTCCGGGAATCCACAAATTGCACAATATTATCCAAACTACCGCAGCAGAAAATTTTAAGATGAAAGAGGTTATGACCATGTATCAGGTACGCACCGACCTTGCGCTGGAAACGCGTGAGAAATTTGAGGAAGACCATGTAGAAATCAAAGGAGTACGCCTAGACGAAGAGCAGGCAGCCGCAGACATTCATATCAGCAGCGTCGTCATTGAGACGGAAAACGGCGCAAAGGCGATGGGAAAGCCAAAGGGGAATTATGTGACGCTGGAAGCGAAAAATATGACAGAAGAAGACGAAGGCTATCACAGGGAAATATCCATACAGCTGTCTAAAATTTTAAAGCGTCTTCTGCCGAAGGATAAGGAATTTACAACGCTTGTCGTGGGACTTGGCAATCGGGCGGTTACGCCGGATTCGCTGGGGCCGAGAGTTGTAGACAACTTGTGCGTCACGAGGCATATTATTAAAGAGTTTGGCAGATATGTGATGGGTGACAGCTGCCATAAGTCGGTCAGCAGCATTGTTCCGGGGGTCATGGCACAGACTGGAATGGAATCTATGGAAATCGTCAAAGGGATAACGAAGGAGACAGCGCCGGATGTGATTATAGCCGTCGACGCGCTTGCCGCACGCAGTACGAAGCGGCTGAACCGGACGATACAGATTACGGATACGGGAATTAACCCTGGCTCCGGCGTCGGAAATCACAGGCATGCGTTAAACAGTGAGAGTATCGGCATTCCGGTTATTGCGATCGGGATTCCAACGGTCGTGGACGCGGCGACTATCGTGATAGATACGATGAATAATTTACTGGATGCTATGTGTCAGGCGAAACAGCTGGAGCGGATCGGCAGTTCTTATAAAGAGCTGGACATGATGGAAAAGTATGAGCTGGTGCGGGAGCTTTTGACGCCGCAGCTGAATACGCTGTTTGTAACGCCCAAGGATGTGGACGAGGCGGTGAAACGGTTAAGCTTTACGGTTTCCGAAGGAATTAATATTGCGCTGCAGAAAACAGAAGATGAGGAATCGTAAATAATAACAGACGGTTATCCGAAAAGCATCTGCATGGTAAAGTGTTTAAAAAATGCATTTTATGCTTTTTTGGATAACCGTCTGCTTTCTCATGACAGTTCCTAATGAACATATTCCCTGCGCTTTTCAAAGCAGCTGTAGGCGGTGCCGTTTTTGGTATAGCCATTGGTCTGAAAAGAGATTTCGTTTTGTACAGAATCGGCACATGCTTCCTGCAGGATGCATTCAAAACTGCGGGGCTGTTTTTTTTCACGCTGTTTCTCGTCTTTGCGTTTGGAAACAGTATCGTGAAGGGTTGTGACTAACACTACGTTTTCAATCCGAAATAAACGATTAACATTTGCTGCTTTACTCCCCTCCCTGGTTGTAAATTTCAACAGTTACTGCATGAGATGTCATGCATCAGACACTTTCAAAATCCTTTTTTCAGTGTTCTTATAACTATTATCGGCATATCGGCTGTTTTCTTTAATAAGAAACGGTAAGGAACTGTGCAGAAATAACTTATACAATCTGCTTGTCTTTTTCTCCGATAGCACCAGTCAAAAATCAGTTACATAGCCCGCTATGCGCCTGATTTTTGACTGGTACTCTCGAAGAAAAATCCTACGCAGCTTGCATAAGTTATTTCTGCACAGTTCCTAAGTCAATTTTTCATATTCTTACATGCGGTTGCTTACAAAATGTCATTTTTCAATATGCAGGCGGGTATTTCCTCTGGAAGCTGCAGCGCGCGGTAGCGTTCCAGCACGCAGCGCAGTGTGTGGATGCCCTTGCTGATGCCTGGGGAAATTACTTTGCTGTTTAAAAAGTCATCGGAATAATCCTGGCCGTCAGCGCTGCGTTTGAGCCAGACAAGTTTAAAATGACGGTCCCATGCATCGTTTTCATAGCGGAAGATTTTTACCGACTGGTGCCTGCATTCGTGTTTGATTAATCTTTGCGACATAACGGCAAGCGCGTTGTTGTACATGACGGCATTTACGATGGTACGAGGGCAGTTGGCTTCCCAGGCGATCTGGATATGGATATTGTGGGAGGACAGATATTGCTCGAACAGCTTTCTCGTGCCGCTGCCTTTTTCCCGTATGGCAAATTTTCTGCCTTCCAGCTCTGAGGCAAGAACGAGATTTTTTTCGTAAAAGTCGTGGTTTCTGCCGCATACAAGAACAAGCGAGTCTTCTACGATCGGAACGCTTGCCAGCTCATGAGATTCGATAATGCCTTCTACAACGGCTACATCCAGTTCTCGGCGCAGCAGCTTCTGCTCGATTTCTTCGGTATTGCTGACAAATGAATAAATGTTCAGATTCGGACATTCTGCTTCCATATCTGCGATTACCTTTGACATCAGACAGGTGCCTACCGTTAGGGAAGAGCCGATGCGCAGAGGAATCTGCTCTTTTAGCCGCTGCATGGATAATTCCAGATGGTTAAAATTTCCAACTGTCATAAGCGCGAGATTTAACAGATGCTGTCCTTCTTGTGTAATATACAGTTTTTTGTGCAGACGTTCAAATAACTGCACATGATAGTGGTCTTCCAGATCACGAATGGCCTGGCTGACCGTTGGCTGCGTCAGGTACAGACGATTTGCCGCGGCGCTCATAAAGCCGGTTTCAGCTACGGCGATAAATATTTTCAGGTGCCGGATAGTCATTGGTATTTCCTTTCAATCATATATAGGTTTTATCAATATTATAGATTATATTTTACGATTTTATTTTATAACTGACAAGTATTATAATGGAAGAAATGGAAATTTTACGTATGGAAAGCGAAAGGAGAAGAAAAAAGATGAAATATGTAATTGTCGGCGGTGTAGCTGCGGGAACAAAAGCAGCCGCAAAGCTAAAACGATGTGACCGAAGTGCGGTTGTAAAAGTGTTTACAAAAGGGGAGGACATTTCGTATGCCGGATGCGGACTGCCTTATTATATTGGCGGCGACATTCCATCCAGGGAGCAGCTGATTGTAAATACACCCGCAAAATACGCAGGCTTAACCGGAGCAGAGGTATTTACAGGATGTGAGGCTGTGGGCCTTGACAGTGCGGATAAGACCGTGGATTTCAAAAAAGTTTCCGGTGAGACATTTACGGAATCCTATGATAAGCTGATTATAGCAACTGGTGCAGAACCGTTTGTGCCGCCGGTAGACGGCGTTGGACTGCCAGGCGTATTTTGCGTCCGTACCCCGGATGACGCGGTATCCGCGCGTACATATATCGAAGAAAATCATTGTCATAAAGCGGTTGTATGCGGCGCAGGCTTTATCGGTCTGGAAGTGGCGGAAAATCTGATGGCGCAGGGACTGGAGGTAACGGTGATAGATGCCGCGTCACAGATTATGCCGAATGCTTTTGATGCGGAAATGGCAGATTACGCGAAAAAGCAGTTAAAAGCCGCAGGCATGCGTGTGATGACTTCTACAGCATTAAAAGAGGTTGCAGGCACGCAGAAAGCAGAAAAGGTTGTGACGCAGCAGGGAGATTTGGCTGCGGATCTTGTTATTCTGGCGATCGGCGTGCGTCCGGCAACCGGATTTTTAGCGGATTGCGGCCTTGAGATGACGAAAGGAACGATTTTAGTTGATGCGCAGATGAAGACAAATCTGGAAGATGTTTATGCGGTCGGAGACTGTGCAATGGTTAAAAATGCGCAGACCGGACAGCCTCAGTGGTCGGCAATGGGTTCTACCGCCAATCTTGCGGCACGTGCAATGGCAAAAGCAATGAACGGGATCGGAAACGGTTACGGCGGCTGCTTAGGTACCGGCGTTGTACGCCTGCTGCCGCATTTAAACGGCGGCCGTACAGGGCTTACCGAAGCGCAGGCGCATGCCGCGGGATATGATACGACGGCTGTCCTTTGCGTGGTAGATGATAAAGCTCATTATTATCCGGGGGCTTCGTCTTTTGTTGTCAAGCTGATCGCAGAAACAGCCTCCAGAAAACTGCTCGGCATTCAGGTGCTTGGCGCCGGAGCCGTTGATAAAATGACAGATATCGCGGTGGTAGGCATTACACAGGGCATGAAGGTGGATGATTTTGACACGCTTGATTTTGCCTATGCACCGCCTTTCTCAACAGCGATTCATCCGTTTGCAACGGCATGCTATATATTGGAAAATAAAATGGACGGTATTTTCAATTCTATGAGTCCTGCTGAATATGCGCTCGGCGCGGCAAAAGATTATACGGTACTCGACGTGCAGCCGGCCCCGGCGATCGCAAATGCGAGATTTGTTGAATTAGCCGCTGTAAACGGGCCGTTGGATGGCCTTGAAAAAGACGCAAAGCTGCTGCTTGTATGCGCGAAAGGAAAGAGAGGGTATTTCTTACAGAACCGTCTGAAAGCCTGCGGATATACAAATACAAAAGTGCTGGAAGGGGGCGCGTTTTTCAATGAGGTAAAAGTACCGCGCAACGGAAATAAGCTTTCAGCAGAAGAGATAAAACGGGTCAAAGGTCTTGGCTGTCTGCAGGATAAAAGATATGACGACGTATTTAATGTGCGTGTCATTACCCGCAACGGCAAGCTCTCAGCAAAAGAGCAGATCAAAATCGCGGAAGCGGCGGAAAAATTCGGCTCTGGCGAAGTTACGATGACAACCCGTCTGACGCTGGAGATTCAGGGTGTGCCTTATGACAATCTGGATGCGTTATTCGCATTTTTAGAAGAAGCCGGCCTTCAGACAGGCGGAACCGGCTCCAAAGTGCGTCCGGTCGTTTCCTGTAAGGGCACAACCTGCCAATATGGATTGATCGACACCTTTGCACTGTCTCAAAAGCTGCATGATCTTTATTATAATGGATATCATGAAGTATCGCTTCCGCATAAGTTTAAAATTGCTGTCGGCGGATGTCCGAATAACTGCGTAAAACCGGATTTAAATGACCTGGGCGTGATCGGACAGCGGGTGCCGGAGATCAATCTGGAAAAATGTAAAGGATGTAAGGTCTGTCAGGTGCAGAATAACTGTCCGATCAAAGCGGCAAAACTATCAGACGGCAGAATACGGATTGATTTGGAAGGCTGCAACCACTGCGGACGCTGCATCGGCAAATGTCCGTTTGGCGCGGTCAATGAAGCCGCGGCCGGCTATAAAGTATATATCGGCGGGCGCTGGGGCAAAAAAGTGGCTGAAGGACGTGCGCTGGATAAAATATTCACTTCACAGGAAGAGGTCGTTGATGTCGTGGAACGTGCCATTTTATTCTTCCGTGATGAGGGCATCTCAGGAGAACGGTTCGCGGATACGATCGCGAGGCTTGGATTTGACTATGTGCAGGATAAGCTTTTGAACAGCCAGATAGATAAAAAACAGATACTGCAAAAGACAGTCGTTGGAGGAGCAACCTGTTAAGCATATAGGAATTACAGTCTCTGCAGCGGATGCCGAAAGGCCGTTCGCTGCAGAGACATACGTGAAAAAGATGTGTGATAAGACACGCTCTAGTTCGTTATTCTTTTTTGTTCTTTTAAAGACTGCAGAAACGCGTATGGAATGTGCAGATTGCCTTTTCCGGTGCCAAGCTTGATATCCGGCTTGTTCTGGCCATGAAAATCAGAACCTCCGGTAACAATCAGACCAAATGCTTCTGCGAGTTTTTTCATACGTATTTCGTCGTCAGCGGTATTTTCTGAATAAACCGCTTCCAGTCCGCACATGCCGGCTTCTTTCATTTCAGCAATCATTTCTTTTAATGCGCTTTCTTCCAGATTGTATAATACCGGATGCGCCAAGACAGCAAGTCCGCCTGCCTCACGGATAAGATGCACAGCATCAACCGGAGAAATTTTCGGACGTTCGATATAACAGCAGCAGTTTTCTCCAAGATACTGTGCAAAAGCGGTTCTTGTATCCGCAATCTGTCCCGATTCACATAAAAATCTTGCCATATGCGCCCGTGTCAGCACACTGTCCGGAAATTTTTCCGTCAGCTGTTCCATCGTAATCGAAAATCCTTCTTCCTGCAGACGTTTTACCATCCGCACGTTACGGGTAGAGCGAAAATCGCGGAATTCCTCCAGCATGGCTTTCAGCCTCGGATGTTCCGGCGACGGATAGTATCCAAGCACATGGATTTCACAGCCGCGGTATTCTGTTGAGATTTCTACTCCGGGAACCAGTTCTATGCCAAGCTCCTTTGCGGCTGCGGCAGCTTCTTCCACGCCGTCCATCGTGTCATGGTCCGTTAAAGCCATTGCACACAATCCGGCTTTTTTTGCTTCCGCAACCAGGGCGGCAGGTGCATAAGTCCCGTCGGAAGCTGATGAGTGTACATGCATGTCAATCATGCGCGTATCTGTTAAAATCATATAAACTCCTTTCTTATCAGAGGTATTCTGTATATTTATATCAGACAAAGGCAGTTGTTGGCTGACGCAATCATTATAACGTATGTAGCTGATCGTGTAAAGTTTATTTGTCTTTATTAAGACTGGTATTATGCAGGTTGTGCGTAATGCCATAAATTGCTTGAAAATGCTGTGAAATCTGATATAATACAAAAAAAGGAAGGTGATATTTAATGAATGCGATACCAATAGAAGATATGAGTAACACTTTTATAGAACATTCTTTTATTATTAATAATTTTGTAGTAATGATTGGGAAACAAATGAAAGATTCTTTATGTCGCGTGTTAGGTGATGGCGTTCAATATCAGTGGATTGAAAACGATAATAGAATAGTTATACCAGATGTTTCTATAAATTGTAATACAAGGGATCGAAAAAATGTATCGCTAACTGGTATACCACGTATGGTTATGGAGGTTTTATCTGATTCTACAGAAGAATATGATCGTGGAGATAAAATGGAAATTTACCAAAAGGTTGGCATTTCTGAATATTGGATTGTAGACTGGAGAAACAAGCAGGTTGAAATATATCTTAATGATGGAAAAGAAGATGGTACAACGTATTTCTACTTGTATAAAACTGTAACAATAGATAATAAAGAAGAACTGCAACTTGTTATGTTTCCTAATTTAAAAACCGATTTTGATGAATTATTCCATTTATAATGAAAGCGATTGAGATTACTGTAAGTAAAGCAGCACAAAGAAAAGCAAATGATAAAGATATCAAAGAAAATTATTCGCAAGTAAAATTATCTATGCCAAAAGAAGAGGCAGAAACATTAGATAGGTATTGCAAAGAAAAAGGACATAAGAAAGCTGGATTTATCAGACAAGCAATAAAAGATAAAATGAAAAGAAATGAGTAGAACATATAAAAATTTTATGTGTTCTATTTTTTTATCCCCAATATATTAGAAACTGTATGTAAATAACCTGTGACCGTTGCGCCGGATTTTTCTTTGGGAGTGCCCTGCAAAAATCCAGCGCATAGCGGGCTATGTAACTGATTTTTGCAGGACATTCCCGGAGAAAAAGACAAGCAAATGGCATAGAAAGCATATGAAATCGTTAAAAAGTGCTTGACGGTTGGGCGATTTGAAATTTAGATAAGAGTATACAAAGCTGAATCGTATCTTGCATATTTAGATACATCTGATATAATAATATAGAAAAAGAAGGAGCGTGATTATATGACAGAAAAAGAAATGATTAAAATATCAGTGGAAGAATTCGTTCAGTTACAAAATTATATGCTTTTAGTTGATAACGATTCAGAAGCATACAAAGTAATGAAAATAAGATATAACACTTTAAAGGTTATACTTACTTCGTCCGGCGTTAATTTGACGGAGATTGATAGAATAAAAGAATAGAGGGATAATAGTGGAGCAATGGCGGCAAGTGGCAAAACACAACAAGAGATTGCGTCTGCTTTTGGAATTAGTCAACAGGCATTTTCGCAAAGATTAAAGACTGGAAAATTTACATAAGAAGAATTTGATATAACAATGAGTTTCGTAAATGGGAGGTGAGAATATGCCTAATAATGAAAAAGAATATAACGGTTATCTTCTTGATCAGCTTGAATTAATTGAGCGGCTTGAAATGGTTATTGAAGAAAACAATATTGAATCGGTAAAAAAACAGCTTGCATTGGAGAAAAAATTTGTTGAGAGGAAGTTGTACCAGAAACCACCAATAAAAAATGAATGATAATTTAAACTAAAACACGACTTTACAACTTTAAAAATTAAGGCTATTAGAGCGCACGAAAGAGGATTTCATGTGGAAATCGTAGGAGAGATTTTGTCTGGAAGAAACGCTTCTATGACTTGCGAGTCGTTTGCAGTAATTGAATAAAGTACAGCTGACCTTTATAAAAACTTAAACAGGCCGAAACTCAATGATAATAGGAGTTGTGGCCTGTTTTATAAATTACGGGAGGTGATAGGATGGAAAAATTACTCATTGTTGAAGATGATACCGATTTGCGCGAGGGCCTTGCGTTTGCTTTCCGTTCGGAAAACTATGAAGTAGTTCCTGCAGACACAGTAAAAAAAGCAAAACAATGTTTACAGCAAATGGATGTCCAGGGAATTATTTTGGACTGCAATCTCCCGGATGGAAGTGGATTTGAGCTCTGTAAAGAGCTTCGTGAAAAATCAGAAATTCCAATGATTATGCTGACAGCCAGAGATACGGAATTAGATGAAATTAAAGCATTGGAATTAGGGGCGAATGATTATATGTCAAAACCTTTTTCTGTTGCCGTATTAAAGGCAAGAGTGAAAAAAATGTTAAAAAGTACAGAGCATGCTGTCTTAAAATCAGGTGATATCAATGTGGATTTAGCAAATGGAAAAGTGACCAAACATGGGGAAGAAATCGAGCTGAGCTCGACGGAGTTAAAATTGCTTGTTTATTTTATGAAGAATCGGGGACTGATTTTATCAAAGGAACAGATTCTTGCGCAGATATGGGAAAATGACGGAGAGTTTGTGGATGATAATATTGTATCGGTGAACATCAGACGGTTACGGATAAAAATAGAAAGTGATGCCAAACATCCCAAGCATATAAAAACAGTACATGGAATGGGCTATATTTGGAAAGAGGTTTTGAAATGATTCTCGTTTATATTTGGGCAGTGACCATGACGATTTTATTATTATTATTTGTAATCAGATACCGAAGAATCTGCCGCAAAATCAATAAGATCTTAGAACAGCTGATCGAGGGAAGGAAAGTTGATGAGATACCATTTAATGAGAGCGAGCTGTCGCTGTTTTATCATCAGATAAAAATGATATCACATAAATTGGATTTTGAAATAGGAAGGGCAGATTCGGAAAAGGAGCAGATCAAGCAGCTTATTTCTAACATATCACATCAGCTGAAAACACCTTTGGCAAATGTCATGATGTATGAGGAACTGCTCGGCAGCGAAGATTTGACGAAAGCGCAGCAATCGGAATTTTTGCGCAGATTAAAAACGCAGACGGAAAAAATAGACTGGCTGCTGGAGTCACTCTTTAAAATGTCAAAGCTGGAACAAAATGCAATCGAATTTGAGTTGAAAAAGGAGAGAATTAAAGAAACCATACGAAATGCGGTGAGTGCTGTTTATGAAAAAGCAGAAGAAAAGAACATTGATATCCGTGTCATGGAATTTGAAGACCGGATGCTTTTGCATAATCCGAAATGGACGATGGAGGTATTTGTCAATTTATTGGAAAACGCGATCAAATATATGTCCTGCGGACGGATAGAAATATCATTGGAACAGTTGGAAACATATAGCATGATTCATATCAAAGATCATGGCATAGGCATTTCAAAAGATGACATTCCTTATATTTTCGAGCGTTTTTACCGCAGTAAGCAAGTAGAACAAACGGAGGGTTCTGGAATAGGGCTGTATCTGTCCAAAATGATATTGGAAAAAGAAAATGGATATCTGACCGTCAAATCGGAACTTGGGAAGGGAAGCGTTTTTTCGGTATTCTTACAAAATTGTTAGATTTCGCTGCGCATCTGTAGGATTTCTGTAAGAAGCACATTTTATAATAAGATTTCAGAAATCCTTAAGACGGCCAAATGATAGAAAGGCATCTTTTGGGAAACAAAGGAGGCAAAGATATGGCAATTGTGAATGTAAGAAATTTAAGTAAAAATTATGGGGAGGGCGAAAACGAAGTAAAGGCATTAAAGCATGTGAATCTTATGATCCATCAGGGAGAGTTTGTTGCTTTATTGGGAACTTCCGGGTCCGGAAAAAGTACGCTGCTTAACATGATTGGCGGATTGGATGCTGCTACGGAGGGCGAGATTACGATTGACGGGCACAATATCGCAAAATTGAACCGTAAAGAACTGGCAATTTTCCGCAGGCGGAACATCGGTTTTGTTTTTCAGAATTATAGCTTAATGCCTGTGCTGAATGTATATGATAATGTGGCATTGCCTGTTTCTTTTGATAAGAGCAGGCATATAGACCATGCATATATCGAACGATTGCTGAAAGATCTGAAGATTTGGGAGAAAAGGCTGAAATATCCGAGGGAATTATCAGGCGGCCAGCAGCAAAGAGCTGCAATCGCGAGGGCTTTGGCGAACAAACCCGCACTGATTCTGGCGGATGAGCCGACGGGCAATCTGGATTCGAAAACGGCAAATGATGTGCTTGGACTGCTCAAAACAAGCGGAAAGCAATATAACCAAACCATCCTTATGGTAACGCATAATGAAGTGATCGCACAAAATTGCGACAGAATCATCCGCATTGAAGATGGAATTCTTTATGAACATGGAAAAGGCGGTGGATTTTATGCGTAATTATATGAAATTAGCAATGTCTTACCTGCGCTATTATAAAAAGCAAGCCGCCGCTTTGTTTTTGGGAATCTGCATGTCAGTACTGCTGCTGAATGGAATCGCATCCATCGTATACAGCAATCACCATGCAGATTTCGAAAATGCCAAGGAGGAATATGGCAGCTGGAATTATGCGATTCATCCGGTCAAGGAATCGAAAATCATCCGTTCAGACAGTGCATATGAACTAAAACGTATGGGCGTATACTGCTCGGCCCCATACGAAGCGGACAGCAAAGACATCACCTTTTGTTATGGCGACAGCCAGTATCTTGCAATGAATCACAGGACATTACTGGAAGGGACATATCCTGAACAGAAAAATGAAATCGCGCTTGACTATTATGCGCTTCATAACCTGGGGATGGATGCCGCGTTAGGAAGCACATGCAAGCTGCGTGGGGAAACATTCACTTTAACAGGGATACTTTCAGAGGGCGCGCGAACGGCGGACAATTCTATTTTGATTTTTATAGATCAGGAAACTGTTTTGGATATGGATGCAGCATCGTTTCTTTATCTGGAATTTTCAGATGCGAAGCGTGCTTATGAACAGTTATCTGCTTTCCTGCAAAAGAACCGTATCCATTGTACAGACCCTGAGATCAATGACGGCATTTCGGCTTATATAGGTGCCGAGCCAAAAGTATCTATCCCGGATATTTTTCTTACGGCGCTTCATTTGGATGAATGTAATGCGGCTGGAAAGTTCATTTATCTGTTAGGCACGTTGGATGACAATTATCATCTTCTGCAGAAAATGATTTTTGCAGTCATTTTTTTGTTCGGAATTTTTATCATCAGCAGTATTTTTCAGGTCATCCTCCAAAAAAGAAACAGCCAGTATGGATTGCTGGAAGTTTTAGGGATAGATGAAAAAAATATGTTTGCGGCAATGCTGATGGAATTGGTCATTTTGTTTATCCCCGCGTATTTCATTGGCGGCATTCTGGGGATTGTCCTGGCAGGAGTGCTTTTTCAGGGTGCTTTTCAGGCGGCAGCGGATGTTTTTGCATGGGGCTTTCTTTTGTTCCTTTTATTTTTGATCGTTTCCACGGCAGGAGCTGTCCGAAATATGCGTAAATATACGCAGGCGGAAAAGATGAAAGATATTTCCTGTAAATACAGCCGAAAGATCATCAGCTTAAAAAAACATCATATCATGGGAACTCTAAGCAGACGTTTTATTTTAACAAAAAAGACTGCTTTTGCAGGCATTATCCTATCGTTGTCACTGGGCGGCGTTTTATTTGTCTCAACAACCTATGTTGCGGATCATGCGTTACAGAACAATGCACATGCAATGGCAACCGATGAATCCCTTTATACGGATATACGGATATCTGTGGAAGATGATGATTTGGGTCATGTAATTCCTAAGAGCATAGAGCGTGAAATAAACAAAGAACAGATAAAAGGAATCAAAGAAATCTTTCCGGTATCTTATACGTTAGGCGAAATTCCTCTGCGTAATGGGATTTTGAAATGGACAGGGTTTTATCCGGAAATAGATGAACATTCTGACCGAAAGCAGGATGAAAACATCATGGAAAAATATCATGGAATTGCAACAAAGCAGGGCGAATCGGACTACAAATTAAAAGTAAATGTATATGGGTACGGCAAACAGCAATTATCCGCTCTTTCGGAATATCTGCTTGAGGGTACGGTTTCTTACCGTAAAATGATGGAAAATCATCAGGTGATAGTAAAGACGCTGATGGATGGAGCGGGATATTACGATGGAATAGATATCCATGCCGGTGACCATATTACCTTAAAAGTACCTAAGAATACGTGCAAAGATGATGCGGAAATACTGCGGTTTCAGGCATCAGATGAAAACTATATGGAAAAGGATTTTGAAGTTTCCGCGATTGTAAGCCGCTGTACGGGAGAAACAGATGCGTTTATCGGCTCCGGTACGGATGTGGTAAGTATCATTATGCCGCAGCAGATGATGGAATCCAATTTTGGCATCGCAGATTATAACAGCTTAAATATAAATCTTGAAGAAAACGCCAAAAGCGATGAGGTCAGCAATAAACTTAAGAATCATATCGTTGGGCTTAACAAATGTGTGATCCATGACAATACAGCTGAAATAGCAAAGAAGAATGAAAGCATCATGCAAAAAGCATATTTCTTTTATGGAATTGCACTGATCCTGTTTTTTATCAGTTTATTGCATACAACAAACAGCATGCAACATCAGATTCAATCCAGACGGTATGAGTTCGCAATACTTCGGGCAATGGGGATTACGGAGCAGGGATTTTGCAGGATTTTGATAAACGAGGGACTTTTTTACGGCATAATTACCAGTGCCTGCATGCTCGTGCTGATTTTCATAAGCAAAATTATTCTGGCATACATGATGCAGCACATACTGCGTTTTATTATCGTGAATCATAACGTTCCGCTTCTTCCGTGTTTGGGAATGGTTTTGTTAAATGTCATTGTCTGCGTTCTTGTTATGGTAATGTCGGGCAGAGAATTATGGAAGAAAAATCTGATAGAGGAGATCGGTAAATAATGAGTACCTGAACTGGATAACCAGAAAAGAAACTGCTTTTAAGTAGCAAACATAAATGTATTTAAAAATATTTTGAAATAGTTATTGACTCTTAAAACCGATGCTGCTATAATTCTATTTAAAGAAATTTTGAAATAGGAGGTCGGGAATGATTGGCAGTAGGTGACATATTAGCAGCTTTGGCGGATGAAACCCGCAGAAAGATTTTGCAAAAATTAAAGGAGGGTAAAATAAATTCCGGTGATTTGGCAAATGCGCTGAACATGACACCACAGGCATTGTCTTATCATTTGTCAAAGCTAAAAAAGGCAGACTTAATTTATGAAACAAAATACAAAAATTTTATTTATTATGAGCTGAACTTATCTATTCTGGACGAAGCAGTCATGTGGATAAACAGTTTACGAGGAGGGTAATCATGAAACTGAAAAAAATTGTGTTTTATGGGCTTATGTTTTTGCCGTTAATCAGTGCTTTCATTGCGTTGCAGTTTTTACCGGAGCAAATTCCTGCGCATTATGATTTAAATAACCAGGCAACACGTTGGGGCAGTAAATATGAGGTTTTTATTGTTCCCGTTGTTACAGTCCTGCTGGGTTACTTTTTTCTGGGAATAGCAAAGGCTGCCGCAAAACATGAAGAAAGTGGAAACAATAATGAGAATGTCTGTATTGCTGCGGGTATTGTTACACTTATGATTTTTAATGCTATGACAGGGTATGTTTTATACGCTGGTTTTCATAAGATGGAAAATCTATCATCCAATAAATTTGATGTGAATCAATTATTGTTTGGAATTTTAGGTATTGCTATGATTATGACAGGGAATATAATGCCAAAGTTAAGGATGAACGCAGTTACCGGGCTGAAAACCAAGTGGAGCATGAAGAATGAAACGACATGGAAAAAAAGCCAGCGTTTTGGAGGAATCTCCTGCATGATCGGAGGTACTGTTATCGTTGTCATATGCTTTTTTGTACAAGGTGTTTACTGCTTTCTGTCAACGTTGGGAGTAATCGCTGTTCTTCTGGTGATTGATGTTATTTATACTTATAAGATAGCCCAAATTAGCTAGAGCGTGTTTGAAAAATAAAAAGGTTTGAAAGGAGAATTCTGAAATGAAGGTTCTTGTTTTTGGCTCACTGAATATTGACCATGTGTATCAGGTAGAACATTTTGTGCAGCCGGGGGAAACGCTTTCCTCGGATGACCTGCAGTTATTCTGCGGAGGGAAGGGGATGAACCAGTCGATTGCGTTTTCACGCAGCGGGGTGGATACATGGCATGCGGGCGCGGTGGGAAACCATGACGGTGAGATGCTGATACAGGGATTGAAGGAGGCGGGTGTCCATACGGAGCTGATACAGAAAAAAGAGGCATCCAGCGGCCACGCGATCATCCAGAAGACGCCGGAGGGTGAGAACAGCATTATCTTATATGGCGGGGCGAATCAGATGGTCACAAAGGAAAATGCAGATTCTGTGCTGTCCCATTTTATGGAAGGAGATTATATCGTCCTGCAAAATGAGATCAGCCAGATCCCGTACATCATGGAACGGGCGCATCAGATCGGGATGCGTATCGTTTTGAACCCTTCCCCTATGAATGAAAAGATATTTGAGATGCCGCTTCAGTTTGTGGATTTTCTGATATTGAATGAACTGGAAGGGGCGGCGCTGAGCGGGCTGCCCGATGGGACGAATGAGGAAATTTTGGACGGCCTTATGAAAAAGTTCCCTGATGCGCAGATTGTCCTCACTTTGGGCAAAGAAGGTTCCATTTACGGGTATCAAAAGAAAAAATATCATCAGCCTGTTTACCCGGTGAAAACGGTAGATACTACGGCGGCCGGGGATACGTTTACTGGATTTTTCATGGGGAGCATCATACGGGGAAAAAGCGTGGAGGAGTCCTTGAAAACTGCGTCGAAGGCATCTGCGATCGCAGTCAGCAGGAATGGCGCCGGGGCTTCGATTCCAACGCTGGAGGAAACGGAAAGCTCTGAATAACCGATATTCTTACGGAAAATCACCCAGGGGCAGTCTATGTTTGGGTGTTCAGTTGTTTTCTGATTTGGGAAGGAGTTGCGTGAAAATGTTCTGAGAATACTCTGCGGAACAGTTTATAATTGGTAAAGCCGTGGCGTTCTAAAATGTGCTGCAGTGTATCCTGTGTTGTGATTAAATCCTGATAAATGTGAGATAACCGCACTTCATTTAAGTATTCCAGAAAGGTTAGCCCCATATGCTTTTTAAAAAATCGGCAGAAGTACCCGGAATCCAGAAATGCGATCCGGGCAATCTCGCCGATAGAGATCGGACGGTTATAATATTGGTTTATATAGTCCAAAACAACATGCAGACGATTTAAATCTTTTGCTTTGTGGGTTAAGTCCGCCTCAAAAATTTTCACGCTGAAATTGTGGTAAAGCTGAAATAAAATCTCAAAAAGGAGGCTGTTAAAGCGCAAAATATATCCTTCAGGCCGGATATCGTTCGCAATTTGCATCTGTATGAGCGTTTCTTTGAAAATATCCAGTTTTGTCTGGCGGACAGGATTGTTTCCAGGGTCGTCGAGGACAAAACGCAGCTGCTGCACATTTGGGATGTAAAGCCGGATAAAATCAAACGGTATCTGGAATACGATCCCTGTGTTGGGAGAGGTGCATTTGGTGGAGTGGATAACACTGGAATTAATAAGAAAGCATTGCCCTTCCAGCAGGCGGAAGGCGGAGGACTCGACTGTGATGTCTACCGAACCTTGTACCATATATATAATTTCTATTGTGTCATGCCAGTGGTTTGGAACATAGCTGCCGGTGTCTTTTTTTGTGTAAAAGCTGACACCTGTGGTTTTCGGAACCTGAATCAATTCGTAAATTTGGTGTGGCTGCTGTTTTCCGTGCCGACATCATGGAGTGCAGCACCAAAACTGGTATATGTGTTTATTACATATAATCTTGTGTCAACCGTAATTTATACCGCGATCAATGTGCCTTATTCTGCACTGAATGCGTTGATGACACAGGATCCGTATGAACGGTCTGTGCTGAGCATTTTTAGAAATCTTCTTGCGACAGCCGGAACACTGACGGTCAATCTTTGTACACTTCCGCTTGTGGAGTATTTTGGTGACAATGCATCCGCGTGGACAAAAACGTTCTGTGTCCTTGGGCTGCATTGTTCTTTCTGATGTACTCTGTAAGTGGCGGTGCGACCGTATACTATGCAAAAGATATTCTCGGTGACAGAAATCTTGTCAGCACCATCAATGGCATTTTCAATATTGTGCAGATTGCGGGGATGTTTTTTATTGCGATGCTGGTGAAAAAGTATGGAAAACGTAATGTTTTTGCAATCGGTCTTGTATTGGATATCATCGGCATGCTGCTTTTGAACTTTTCAAACGGCAGAATGGAAATGATTGTTGTATCCAGCGTTGTCAGGGGTGTCGGAAATTCCTGCGGCGGTGCGACGATGTGGGCAATGGTTTCGGATACGATTGATTATGGCGAGTGGAAGACAGGTGTTCGTACAGAGGGCCTGGTCAACAGCGCGTGCAGCTTTGGCTACAAGATTGGAAATGGAATTGGTTCTGCGCTGCTGGGATTGATTCTTGAAATTGGCGGTTATGTCGGCGAGGCAGCGACACAGACGGCAGCGGCGCTTATGTCCATTCGCGTGTGTTTTGTGTGGATACCGATTGCAGTGTATATTGCAGGACTGATCATCATGAAATTTTATCATCTTGATGAGGAATTTGCAGGTATTATGAAAGATTTGCAGGAACGTTCCTAAAAAGATTGTTCCATTATGACGATGCATAAAAGCAATAGATTGACGGAGGGCGGTACTTAATGGGAGGAAATCCCATCATTTGTAATATATCTTCTCCAGGATTTTGCTTTTTAAGGCAATATTTCCATTTTGATAACGCCCGTTTATTTGAGGAATGATAACGAAAGGCTCCCGCAGGAGCCTTCCAGAAACCCATGAAAAATAGCATGCTTTACACTATTTATTTGTTTTTTTATTTTACTCTTTGATTTCATCAATGTCTGACATATTTACACCTAAACTGTTAATCAATGCTTTTAAAGTAATATATTTTCTTTTTAACTTAGCATATGTTCTGACTGCATTTTCTTCTTTTGCAATCGTCATATATTCCTGGACTTCTCTAAAGTCTTCCATGGCTCTTTGCATGATTTCAGCATTATTCATTTCTTCTGGTACCTCCATATTCTCACCGCCTTTAGGATTGATGCAGTTGTTATTGATACAATCATTATAACGTATGCAGACAGCAGTGTAAAGGGATATGGAATCAGCATTTGGATTTTGTGTTGCCTTAACATGACGGAATCATAACCTTTCGTTTTTTCTTGTATAAAGTACAAAATGCGTTTATACTGTAGGTAAAGAAAGGAAAGAAGGCATAAAAGTTATGTTTGAAAATTGGGATGAAACAATGATATGGTCATGTCTGCAAGGTGTCATGGGAGAAATATACGCAAACGATGCAGAGCACGCAGCAGTGGCGGTATTAGGAGATTTTGCTTTTTGTGCGGGAAAACCAGACGAAGCATTATTGCAACGCGTGCATGAAAGCTGTGAACGGCAGTTTATGATCGTGGTCCCTCAAAATGAAGCATGGGACATATGCATGCAAAAATATTATGGAGCTCATGCAAAGAGAGTTTTAAGATATGCATGCAAAAAAGAAAAAGATATTTTTGACGTGCCGAAATTAAAGCAGGCAGCTGCACAATTGCCGGAAGGCTATGAATTAAAACCGCTGGATGAGCATGCCTACGCATTATGTCAGGGCGATCACTGGGCAAAGGACCTGGTATCGCAGTTTGGAGATTATGATACTTATGAGAGATTAGGATTAGGAGTGGTTGCATATCATAAGAAAGAACTGGTCGCAGGAGCTTCGTCTTACAGCAGATACGAGGAAGGGATTGAAATTGAGATTGACACAAGAAAAGACCACAGAAAAGGACTGGCATATGCATGCGGGGCAAAGCTTATTTTAAACTGCCTGGAAAGGGGATTATATCCAAGCTGGGATGCGCAGAATAGGTGGTCGCTGGCATTAGCTGAAAAGCTGGGATACCATTTTAGCCATACATACACTGCTTATGAAATAGGATTTTAGATAGCGCATAGCGCAGCAAAGACATTGCAGGAGGGATTTTGTTTTACTAAACCCCCTCCTGTTTGAACGTACATTTTTACAGTGTTAAAAATGGTCGATCAGCCCTTTTACAATTAAAAAGAACAGCAGTACCGGAAGAATGTATGTTACATAAATTTTTATCTGGCGGGGAAGCTTTAACCCATCACCCGTATTTGTTTCTTTTAAATACGCATCAAATCCCCATCCAAACCGCGTGACACAAAACAAAAGATAACAGAAAGCGCCGATTGGCAGTATCACGTTGCTGACAAGAAAATCTTCCAGGTCCAGCACGGTGCTTCCCTCTCCAAGCGGCTGGAAGCCTGACAGCAGGTTAAAACCAAGCGAGCAGGGCAGAGATAAAATGATAAGCGCTGCCAGGTTTATCGAACATGATTTTTTTCTTGTCCAGTGAAACAGATCCATCCCGCAGGAAATAATATTTTCAAATACAGCCAATATCGTAGAAAATGCTGCAAAGGACATAAAAATAAAAAACAGCGTGCCCCAGAGCCGTCCGCCTGACATGCTGTTAAAGATATTAGGCAGCGTGACGAAAATCAGCTTTGGCCCCTGATCCGGGCTGATACCGAACGCGAAGCATGCGGGGAAGATGATCAGGCCCGAAACAAACGCGACAAAGGTATCCAATACTGCGATATTTACGGATTCCCCTAAAAGGCTCCGGTCTTTGTCGATATAGCTGCCAAAAATCCCCATGGAGCCGATGCCGAGGCTTAGCGTGAAAAACGCCTGGTTCATGGCAGCGGTAATCGTCTCCCAGACGCCTGCCTCTTTCATTTTGCCAAAATCCGGCAGCAAATAAAACTTTAATCCTTCCGCGCCGCCTTTTAACATACAGCTGTGCACCGCCAGGATTACAATAATGCAAAGCAGCAGGCTCATCATGATCTTTGTAATGCGTTCGACGCCTTTTTGCAGCCCGATGGAGCAGATAAACATACCGGCAGCGACAACAAGTATCATGGTTCCGGTCAAAATCTGAGGACTGGCAAGCATATCTGTGAACATCTGGCCAACCTGCGCGGTATCTTTTCCCTGGAACTTGCCAGTCAGCATCTGGTAAAAATAAAACAGCATCCATCCGGTTACGGTAGTGTAAAACATCATCAGCAGATAATTGCCCGCCATGCCAAGATATCCGTGCAGATGCCATTTTTGCCCTGGTTTTTCCAGCGTTTCAAAACTGCGGATAATGCTTTTTCGGCTGGCGCGTCCTACCGCAAATTCCATTGTCATAACAGGAATCCCCATAATGACGAGGAAAAACAGGTAGAAAAGCACGAATGCGCCTCCGCCGTATACTCCTGCAATATAAGGGAACCGCCATACATTGCCGATTCCGATCGCGCAGCCTGCGGACAATAAAATAAATCCCATGCGCGAGCCTAACTTTTCTCTTTCCATGTAACAGATTCTCCTTTTCTTAATTCGTTGTATCCATGATCTGAGGAACTGTATGTAAATAATCGGGGACAGTTCTAAAATATTATATCCTGTTGGCGCATCAGTGTAAAGGCTTGTTCTGGAATTTCAGAAAGATTGCGGAGAAAATTTGCAGAGAAAATTTGCAGAGAAAATTTGTAAAAAAGTATTGACTCTGCAAATGAGGTATGCTATCCTAAACACGTTGTAAAAACAAAGTAGAGTATCCACTCTCACCTTAGCATAATCGCGTGACTAAGTGTTCATAACGACAATGTCGATTCAGATGCCTGAATCATGTCTTTGAAAGTGGATGTTCTGCCTATCCACTTTATTTTTTTGGAGGTGT
>CAOKJJ010000028.1 GCA_948468465.1 uncultured Eubacterium sp.
CCGTACGTACGGTTCAATGGGAGGGGCGAGAAATTTATTCTCCCTCTACCCTATTGAAAAAATATATCCGCAATTCCTTAGACAATGGATAATTCACATTGCATAAGCCATCTAAATCTGTAATCAAATATAAAAGAAAATATTAGACTTCATTCATTCTTTATGTTATACTACTCATATCCAATTAACAGCGTTATGATCTGGAGGTGATTATATGCCATCTGCTAATTTAGAGATTGCAAAAAATGCGATTAATAATTTCAAAGAAATTCAAGAATATATGTTTTCTGCAAAAGAAGAAAACGCCGAAAAAACATATACGAAATTAAAAAAGAAATATCTTGCTTTAAAAGCAATTCTAAATGTTGCGGGCGTAAACTTTTCAGATATCGACGAAATTAAAGAATCATTGTAAAATATCAATAAGTAATCAGGACGTCTATTATATTAGAACATACGTCCTGATTTTATAATTAAGGAAGAATACCTGCAGCTTTAATTGTGGGTATCTCGTATCTCAAATATAAATAATTCAATAATATTGGATTGTTGATTATGAAAAAAAGATTACTACGGTTTATCAGTTTGAGAAAGATATCATGGAGCAATATCAATTTGGTATGAATATTCCCGTTGGAATATATGAAGATTTCTTTATAAAAATACAATGAAAAAGGATGTGGTAATGTGTCATTAGCTGTAAACGAACATTGGAGAGATGAGAAAATGGATGGAATTATTTATGATATGTCTCCCGCTCCTGGTTATCGACATGGTATTATCAATGGAAATATATATGAAGTTGTCAAACGTGGATTAAAAGACAGTTTATGCTTAGTATTTATGGAAAATTTGGATTTTAAATATCAACCTGACATAAATGATGATTATCTTTGTCCGGATGTGATGGTTGTCTGCGATCGGAATAAATTAAAAGGAGGAGCTTATTACGGTGTTCCAAAATTTATTGCAGAAACGTTGAGTCCATCTACGGCTAAAAGAGATAAAACAGAAAAAAAAGATATTTATGAAAATGCGGGAGTGGAAGAATATTGGATTGTTTCACCGCAAGGGAAATCTGTTGAAATATATTATTTAAAAAACGGAACATATACAATGGAACAAAATTATATTTTAGAAGAGGATCCTGATGATCCTTGTTATAATGCGGAAACTGCAATTAGTCTAAGAGCATTTCCGCATATCACAATGAAATTAAAAGATATATTTGAAAAAGTTGATTAAAAATTTTTTGAACAATACATACAAAAAATTCACATCATTTTCGTATATATTGATTATCAGTCTCATTGACAATGATACAACAAAGGAGGAAAATCATGACAAAACGCACGGCAAAGATTCTGGAACGCCTGGATCAGACGTACGGGACAGATGCGCTTTGCTATCTGAATCATGATAATGCATGGCAGCTTTTGATAGCGGTTATTTTAAGCGCCCAGTGCACAGATGCCAGGGTCAATATCGTTACGGCGGATCTTTTTCAGAAATATGATACGCTTGAAAAATTTGCGCAGGCTGACATTACGGAGCTGGAGCAGGATATTCACTCTATAGGTTTTTATCACAGCAAGGCAAAAAATATTATTTCCTGCTGCAGGGATCTCGTCACGAAGTTTGGAGGAGAGGTGCCGTCTTCCATCGAAGAACTGACCAGTCTGGCTGGCGTGGGGCGTAAGACAGCGAATGTGATACGCGGAAATGTTTACCATGAGCCGAGCATTGTTGTGGATACGCATGTCAAACGTATTTCCAATCGTTTGGGATTTACAAAAGAGTCGGATCCGTATAAAATAGAGCAGGATTTGATGAAAGTTCTGCCAAAGGATCATTGGATTTTATATAATATGCAGATCATTACGTTCGGGCGCAGTATTTGTATGGCCAGAAGCCCGAAGTGCAGCGAATGTTTTCTGCAGGATTTATGTAAGGCAGGGGATAAGAAGGTTTGATCATAGAAGATTATGTGGCAATTGATTTGGAGATGACGGGATTAAGTGCCAGCCGGGACAGCATACTGGAGATCGGGGCGGTACGGGTAAGGCACAAAAAGACAGAAGCTTATTATGAAGCAATGATTCATCCGCATCTGGAGCTGTCAGAAGAAGTTATAAAGCTGACGGGAATTACAACGGAAATGGCTGCCAAAGGACGGGAACTGGATGAGGTATTGCCGGAGATTGCAGCGTTTTGCCAGGATTTTCCGCTGCTGGGACATAATATCATTTTTGATTATGGATTTTTGAAGCAGGCGGCGATGAACCGGAATACAGTATTTGAGCATCAGGGGATCGATACGCTGAAAATCGCGAGAAAATTGCTGCCGCCTGAAGAAAAAAAGACGCTTCAGATATTGTGCGATAAGTATCAGATCAGCCGGAAACGGCAGCACCGGGCGTTGGATGACGCGCTTGCGGCAAAGGAACTGTATGAGATTTTTGAGAAGGAATATGAGCCGCAGCATCCGGATGTGTTTGCGCCTTATCCGCTTATTTTCAAGGCCAAGAAACAATCGCCGGCTACAAACAGGCAGAAAAACCACTTGCAGCAGCTGGCTCAGTATCACGGCGTTGTATTAAACATAAGCTGGGAGACCTTAACGAAAAATGAAGCTTCCAGACAGATTGACCGGCTGATTGCCCGGTACGGCAGAATTCCAAAAACGGATACTTTTACATAAAACAGGTGTTTTGACTGGAAAACTGCCCGTAATTAAGTTACGGACAGTTTTCCAGCTGCTTTAGAATCGAATCTTTTAAAAGCATGTCGGAGTTGCGGACAATTTCTGTAAGCTCCTGTAATTTTTCCGGTTCGCCGTGTTCGCGGTACAGCGAACCGAGCAGCGTATAATTTTTACTGACATCTGTTTTGCAGTCGATGCCGAACTCCAGTACCTTAACGGCGTCCTGCCAGTGTCCGAGCGCGGCGAGCTGTTCCCCATAGGCGGATAATGTTCTGGCAAGTGTTGTAAAATTAGTATCACAGTCAGATAATATATTCAGGTTAGCGGCTCCGTACTGCAGCTTTAAATCCGTATTGGAGATGCCTGACAGATTCAGTATTTTACGGCTGCTAAGCGTCTGCAGTGACTGTTCGAGTTCGGCCAGTTTATCATCGGTATAAGCGCCGATTGGAAATGTGTGCAGTGGAATCTGAATATAATCCAGATTGCTGATGTCTTGTTTGCGCGTCCTGTTTGCAAGCTGTTCTTTTTCCCAGAACGCGTCCTGGCTTTCTTTCATGGAGCGTTTGGAGCGGTTGCGCAGCAGGCTGAACACTGACAGGAGAATGAGCACAAACGGCAGAATCAATAATGGCATAATTTTCGCATCCTTTCATTAGGTTTATCATAAACTATCAACAATATTATAACAGACCGTGGCAGGTCTGGGAAAGAGGGTACTATGTCAAAATCTAAAAAACCAAAAACAACCATTTATACTTCCAAAAAGAAGAGGACGGCAGCGGCGGTCATCTGCATTATTCTGGCATTTGCCATGGTTTTACCGCTGCTGGTGGCTGCACTTGTGTAATGAAAAAAGCAGATATCGTGTATAATATACAGAAAACAGGCGCCAATGTCAAATATATTCGTGACAATTCAGCTTGAAAAAAAACAGTTATATGCGATAAAATGTTAAAGATCAATATTTCAGAAAGGGACAGATGAAAGTGAAATTTCAGCATAATAAGCATTTGAAAAAATGTATCATCGGCTCGCTTGCAGTGGTGGGGCTTTTTACCGCGGGATTTGCGGTCAATCAGGCATACGCGGAAGCGAAGCAGGGTGATAAAATACTGGATAATATTTATATTGGAGAAGTCGCCGTCGGCGGCATGAGCGGCGATGAGGCGAAGCAGGCGGTGGACGCTTATGTGGATGAGGTGAAAAATACAAAGTTTACATTGTCCGTAAATGATAAAAGCATCACCGCGACAGCCGGACAGCTTGGTGTGGAATGGGAAAACACCGGAGTTGTGGAGGAAGCGGTTATGATCGGCAAAAGCGGCAGCCTGATTACCCGCTATAAAGATAAAAAAGATCTGGAACATGAGCCGAAAAAACTGGAGCTTACTTTTGGAACAGACGAAGCGGATATTAAAAAATATTTAACGGCAAATGCAAAGAAAGTGAATCAGGAAGCGGTAGACGGCGGGCTTGTGCGCGAAAACGGCAGCTTTACCATTACCGGAGGGAAAGAAGGGATTGCGGTTAATGTAGAACAGTCTGCGAAGACGATTGCTTCTTATATTTCAGACGAATGGGACACAAAAGAAGCGAGCGTTGCGCTCAGTGCGGATGTTGTACAGCCGCGCGGCTCCAAAGAGCAGCTTTCCAAGGTGAAAGACGTGCTTGGTACATTTTCGACAGATTACAGCAGTTCCAGTTCCGGGCGCGCTATGAATGTGTCGAATGGATGCAGCCTGATTAATGGGACATTGCTGTATCCGGGAGATGTGTTTTCCGTATATGAGACAGTCAGCCCGTTTGATGCGGAGCATGGCTATGCACTGGCCGGTTCCTATGAAAACGGAACGGTTGTAGAGACGTATGGCGGCGGTATTTGCCAGGTATCAACAACACTGTATAATGCGGTGATCCGCGCGGAGTTAAAGATTACAGAGCGGTATGCGCATTCGATGATCGTCAACTATGTAAAACCGTCCATGGATGCGGCGATTGCGGGAACCATTAAGGATCTGAAATTTGAAAATAATACGGATGCCCCGATTTATATTGAGGGTGTGACAGGCGGCGGAGTGATTACCTTTACCGTTTACGGAGAAGAGACGAGAAGTCCGAACCGGGAAGTCATTTTTGAAAGCGAGATTGTCAGCGAGAACAACCCGTCGACGCAAATTCAGGGGTCAGCGAGTTATAACGTAGGTTATGTATCCGTACAGCAGTCTGCGCACGTCGGCAAAGTTGCAAGATTGTGGAAGATTGTAAAAGAAAACGGCGAGGAAAAGAGCCGCGAGGAATTTAATAACAGTAATTACCGCGCGTCGCCAAAGATTATCGTGGTAGGTACGAATACAAGCAGCGCTGAGGCAAGAGCCTATATTCAGAATGCGATCGCTTCACAAAATGAAGGCGCTATTTACGCGGCAGCCCAGACTGCAGCGACGATCGCGGCCCGTCCTGTACAGGAAAAACCGGATCCGGAAAATCCGGAAAATCCAGATGAAGAGAATCCGGATGAAGGAAATGCAGATAAAGGAAATGCAGATAAAGAAAATCCGGATAAAAAGACTGACAAAGGAGATTCCAAGAAAGACGATTCTAAAAAAGATACGTCAAAAAAGGACGATACCAAAAAAGACTCAGCGAAAAAGGATGATGCAAAAAAAGACGAGGCTGAGGAACCTAAGAAAAATGAAGAAGAAGATTCCAAAGCATCTGTCAATCAAAAAGAAGCAGAGGAAGCAGGAGAAGCTTCGGTAAACTCGAAAACAACAGCTGGGAATGAAGAATAAAAATGAAATAATAAAAAATAAAGAATAAAATCAGGAACATGCAGAAGGCTGAGAAAAGATGAAAATTGGAAAAGTTTCAGAAGCAGTGTTAAAAAGGTCTGTTTTGAACCAGATTCATACGCGCAGACAGGAAGTGCTCGTGGGCGCGTCCGTAGGAGAAGACTGTGCGGCAGTTGCGGTAGCGGAGGATGAGATGCTTGTGATGTCGACAGATCCGATTACCGGAACCGTTCAGGATATTGGTGATCTGGCAATACAGATTACAGTGAATGATCTGGCAAGTGCAGGTGCGGAACCGATCGGCGTTATGCTGACGGTTCTGCTGCCGGAACGCATCAGCGAACAGAAGATGCGGTATATGATGCAGCAGGCCGAAGCAGCCTGTGCAAAAGTCCATGTGCAGATTATGGGCGGACATACAGAAGTGACAAAAGCGGTGAATCAGCCGCTCATTTCTGTTGTAGGCGTAGGCAAGGCAAAAAAAGGAAAACTGATCACCACGTCCGGCGCACGTCCGGGAATGGATATGATCATTACGAAATGGATCGGCATCGAAGGAACGGCAATACTCGCAAAAGAGAAAGAGACAGAGCTTCTGACGCGTTTTACGCCATCTTTTGTAAACGAAGCAAAGGCATTTGACCAGATGCTGTCTGTCCTGCCGGAAGCAATGACCGCGGTACGGCATGGAGTGGCGGCGATGCATGATGTGACGGAGGGAGGAATCTTCGGGGCATTGTGGGAAATGGCCGAGGCGTCTGGCGTCGGGTTGGAAATTGATCTGAAAAAAATTCCGGTCCGGCAGGAAACGATAGAGATTTGTGAATATTTTGATATTAATCCGTATGAACTGATTTCCAGCGGCTGTATGCTGATGGCGGCAGCAGATGGAAATACGATTGTACATGAACTGGAAAAAGCTGGCATACATGCGGTTGTCGCGGGCAAAGCGGTGGAAGGAAACGACCGTGTACTGTATACCGCACAGGAGCGGAGGTTTTTGGAACCGCCGAAATCGGATGAATTATATAAAATCATATAGAAATAGCGAGGGGAGTATATGCGGGAAAAAATATTGACATTTATAGAAAAAAACAGCCGGATTAATTTAAAAGAGCTGGCAGTCATTATTGGTGTGGATGAAGTGACGGTGGCGCAGGAATTAAAAAATATGGAAGAAGAGCATATTATATGCGGTTATCATACTTTGATCGACTGGGATAAAACAGATGTGGAAAAAGTAACGGCTATGATTGAAGTGCGCGTGACGCCGCAAAGAGATATGGGTTTTGACAAAGTGGCGGAACGGATCTATAACTATCCCGAAGTGAATGCGGTATTTTTGATTTCCGGCGGATTTGACCTGCTGGTAACGCTGGAAGGAAAGACGCTGCGGGAAGTGTCACAGTTTGTTACCGATAAATTGTCTACGCTGGATTCCGTGCTTAGTACAAAGACGAACTTTATATTGAAAAAATACAAAGATCACGGAACGATTATCGCAGACGCTCCAAAGGATGAAAGGATGCTGATTACACCATGAGAAATCCATTATCAAAGGAAATCGTAAATATCCAGCCTTCCGGTATCCGGAAGTTTTTTGATATTGTCAGTGAGATGAAGGATGCGATCTCTCTCGGTGTAGGAGAACCGGATTTTGACACCCCATGGCATATTCGCGATGAAGGCATCTATTCACTGGAAAAAGGCCGGACATTTTATACGTCCAATGCCGGCCTGAAAGAACTGAAAATAGAAATTTCCAAATATTTGAAGCGCAGGTTTGATCTGGAATATGATTATAACAAAGAAGTGATCGTTACCGTAGGCGGAAGTGAGGCGATTGACATCGCGATGCGCGCGATGCTGGATCCGGGAGATGAAGTGCTGATTCCGCAGCCAAGCTACGTTTCCTATGAACCATGCTGCCGTCTGGCGAATGGAACGCCGGTTATTATCGAACTGCAGGCGGAAAATGAATTTCGGCTGACAAAACAGGAGCTGGAAGCCGCCATTACTCCAAAAACAAAGCTGCTCGTACTGCCGTTTCCGAATAATCCGACGGGAGCGGTTATGGAACGGCATAATCTGGAGGCTGTGGCGGAGGTTGTCAGAGAACATGACCTGTTTGTATTAAGTGATGAGATCTATGGAGAACTTACTTATGTGGAAGGAAAAGACCATGTATCAATTGCGTCTTTGCCGGGAATGAAAGAACGCACAATCGTAATCAATGGCTTTTCAAAGTCGCATGCAATGACGGGATGGCGGCTTGGTTATGCCTGCGGGCCGCAGGTGATTATAGAACAGATGCTGAAAATCCATCAGTACGCGATTATGTGTGCGCCGACCAACAGCCAATATGCGGCTGTCGAAGCACTGCGTGGCGGCGACAGTGATGTGGCGGATATGCGGGAGCAGTATAATGGCAGACGCAGATATTTGATGCATGCGTTTGAAGAAATGGGACTGCCCTGTTTTGAACCGTTTGGCGCGTTTTATGTATTTCCATGCATTCAGCAGTATGGAATGACCTCGGAACAATTCGCGGAAAAGCTGCTGCAGGAAGAAAAAGTTGCGGTTGTGCCAGGAACGGCATTTGGGGCATGCGGAGAAGGATTTATACGTATTTCTTATGCCTATTCCCTGGATAACCTGAAAAAAGCGCTGGCACGCGTACGAAGATTTATTGAAAAGCAGCAGCTGCATAACGGTTAGGGAAGGCCAGTGCAATAACTAAGCTGTTTGTATGCAGATGCAAGAGCTGCATGTATCGTAAGGGAGAAGAAATGTCTGGATTAAATATTGTGCTGCATCAGCCGGAAATTCCGCAGAATACCGGGAATATCGGACGGACTTGCGCGGCTACAGGAACGAAGCTGCATTTAATAGAACCGCTTGGATTTCAGCTGAATGAAAAATCGCTGCGAAGGGCCGGTATGGATTACTGGAAAGAAATAGATGTCACAACATATGTCGATTACGCGGATTTTCTGGAAAGAAATCAAGGTGCAAAGATCTATTATGCGACAACGAAAGGACGTCAGCTTTACAGTGAGGTTTCGTATGAACCGGACTGCTTTTTAATGTTTGGAAAAGAGAGCGGAGGAATACCGGAAGAGATTTTAAAAGCAAATCCGAAACAGTGCGTACGTATTCCGATGCTGGAACAGACCCGTTCCCTGAACTTGTCAAATGCCGCGGCAATCGTGCTGTATGAAGCGCTGCGGCAGAATCAGTTTTCGGGCATGCAGATCAAAGGGCAGCTGCATCGTCTGCACTGGGAGGATTAGGCTGTGGATATTATTAAAGCTGTAAAACTGGTACACGAATATATCAGGCGGGATGAAGAAGGCAATGTGGAATCTATTCAGACAGCGTTAGACCAGGTGGATTTGGATATTCAACAGGGCGAATTTATCGCGGTATTAGGACATAACGGTTCGGGAAAATCCACGCTGGCAAAGCATATCAACGCGATTCTGGCGCCTTCGGAAGGTTCTCTGTGGGTAGACGGAAAAGATGTCAGTGAGGATAAAAATATCTGGGATATCCGACAGAGCGCCGGGATGGTATTTCAAAACCCTGACAATCAGATCGTGGCAAGTGTTGTGGAAGAAGATGTTGGGTTTGGACCTGAAAATATCGGCATTCCGACCGACGAAATATGGACCCGCGTATTGGACAGCCTCAAATCAGTTGGAATGTTGAAATACCGGAAGCATTCGCCGAACAAGCTGTCCGGCGGCCAGAAGCAGCGCGTGGCGATCGCGGGAGTCGTTGCGATGCAGCCGAAATGTATTGTATTAGATGAACCGACCGCTATGCTTGACCCTGTCGGCCGGGCAGATGTGCTGCGGACGGTACATGAGTTAAATAAGAAAAAAGGCGTTACGATTATTCTGATTACGCATTATATGGAAGAAGTGGCGGATGCAGACCGGGTATATGTGATGGATCAGGGAAAGGTCGTTATGCAGGGAACGCCGAGGCAGATTTTTTCACAAGTGGAGGAGCTGAAATCACACCGTCTGGATGTCCCGCAGATTACGATGCTGGCGCATGAGCTTCGAAAAGAAGGGCTGGACCTGCCGGAAGGCATTTTAACGAGACAGGAGCTGCTGCGGGAATTAGGCAGGATATCCAGCCAAAAGGTCATATCAAACTGAGACAGGAGCCATAAGATAACAGTTATGTCAATGATTTTAGATAAGGTAAACTACGTTTACAGCATAGGTACCGCATATGAAGTGCAGGCGCTCAAAGACATTAATTTAAAAATAGAAGACGGTGAATTTATCGGGATCATCGGTCATACCGGCTCTGGAAAATCTACGCTGATCCAGCATTTGAACGGATTGATCAGGGCTACGAGCGGCGGGATATATTATAACGGAGAAGACATTTATGACAGTGATTACGACCTGAAACAGCTGCGCAGTAAAGTAGGGCTGGTCTTTCAGTATCCGGAGCATCAGCTGTTTGAAACGACGATCTTTGATGATGTCTGCTTTGGGCCGATGAATCAGGGGCTGTCTAAAAATGAAGCAGGATTACGCGCCTTTGAGGCATTAAAAAAAGTGGGGATGCCGGAATCGCTGTATTACCAGTCGCCGTTTGACTTGTCCGGCGGACAGAAACGCCGGGTAGCCATTGCAGGAGTGCTGGCGATGAAGCCTGAGGTGCTCATACTGGATGAACCAACGGCAGGGCTGGACCCAAAGGGACGCGATGAAATCTTTGAACAGATTGCGCAGATGCATGAAGAAAACAATATGACAATTATCCTTGTGTCCCATAGTATGGAAGATGTGGCCAATTATGTGGACCGTATGATCGTCATGAATCAGGGCCGAATCGTTTATGATGATATTCCGGTAAGTGTATTTCAGCATGCGAAAGAGCTGGAAGCTATCGGCCTGGCGGCTCCGCAGGTAACGTATCTGATGCAGGAAATGCGTGAGGCAGGATTTGCGGTCCGTACGGATGTGGCGACTGTCGCAGATGCGAAAAAAGAGATTTTAAGACTGTTTCGGTAATAGTTCAAGGATTATCTGAACTGTTACCTGTTTCGGCACTAAATAAATAGATGGATGAAAGATTATGATTAGAGATATTACAATAGGCCAGTATTATCCGGCTGATTCGCTCATACACAAACTGGATCCGCGTGTCAAATTATTTGGAACCATGCTTTTTTTAATTGCTGTATTTGCATTCCGGGGAATTACAGGATTTGTACTGATTACCGTTTTTCTGGCAGGCATGATCAGGCTGTCCAGGGTTCCGTTTTCCTATATGGTCAAAGGGCTGAAAGCGATCTGGGTATTGATGGCGATTACGGCTGTATTTAATCTGTTTTTGACAAACAGTCCGAATATCATCTGGCAGTGGAAGTGGCTGCACATTACAGAAGAAGGCGTGCAGACTGCCGTAAAAATGATCATTCGCTTAATCTATCTGATACTTGGCACCTCTATCATGACGCTGACAACGACACCGAATGAACTGACCGACGGATTGGAAAAGTCGTTAAAACCACTGCAGGCGCTGCGTGTGCCGGTGCATGAGATTTCCATGATGATGGCGATCGCACTGCGTTTTATTCCGATTCTAATCGAAGAGACAGATAAAATCATGCGCGCGCAGATGGCGCGGGGCGCAGATTTTGAAAGCGGCAATCTGATTCGGAAGGCAAAGGCTATGATTCCTCTGCTCGTGCCGCTGTTTGTCGCCGCGTTCCGCCGTGCCAATGATCTTGCGATGGCAATGGAAGCACGCTGCTACCGCGGCGGAGCAGGCAGAACAAAAATGAAACCGCTGACATATGCAAAAAAGGACCGGATTGCATATATCATACTGATCGTATTTCTGGTTGCCGTGATTGCGCTTCGCCGGTTTGAAATTCTGGATATCATGCGATAAATGTAATGTGATGAATGTAATGCGATGGATGTAATAGGATGAAAAGGATAAAACTGATCGTTGCATACGATGGAACAAATTATAACGGATGGCAGGTACAGCCAACAGGAATCACGATCGAAGGCATACTGAACCAGGCGCTGACAGAGCTTACAAAAGAACCCATAGCAGTCATCGGCGCAAGCCGGACGGACTCCGGCGTGCATGCGCTTGGAAATGTAGCGGTGTTTGACACAAACACAAAAATCCCGCCGGAAAAGATCTCTTACGCCATGAACCAGCGCCTGCCAGAGGATATTGTAATCCAGCATTCCTGCGAGGTGCCGGCGGACTTCCATCCAAGACGGTGCGAAAGCCGCAAGACCTATGAATACAAAATATTAAACCGGACATTTCCGCTTCCGTTAAATCGGCATGACTGCTACTTTACCTACCGCAGGCTGGATGCGGAAAAAATGCAGCAGGCAGCGCAGTATCTGATCGGCGAACATGATTTTAAAAGCTTTTGTTCGATTCATACGCAGGCAGAGACAACAGTCCGTACAATATATGATCTGACGGTAAAAAAGGAACAGGATTTGATTACCATTCGTGTCACAGGAAACGGCTTTTTATATAATATGGTGCGTATTATGGCAGGTACGCTGCTGCAGGCAGGAATCGGAGAGCGCAGGCCCGAAGAACTGCAGGACATATTAAAGGCTAAGGATCGTGCGGCAGCCGGCCCGACGGCACCGGCACATGGGCTGACGATGATTGGGATAGAATTTTTGCAGCCGATTTAGACATTCTGCATAGACGCAGTGGCCCCGCCCCTCATCTAGCGTCCTCATAGCCAACAAAAAACGCAACAAAATATCGAAAGTTCCAGAGCATCTGCTTTTTACAGAGAAAGATGCTCTGGAATTATTTTTTTTCCCATGATTATGATATCGAGATATGAAGCAGAATATAAATGAGGAAAAAAATACATTTAACGTATTGCATACAGAATAGGAATAATTTCATAAACAGAAGAAAAACAGGCCGTCTGGTTATCAACCGGGCGGCCTTCTTGCATGTATCGGGCATATTCTGTTTAAGACAAAAAATCTGTGAAATATTCATAAAAAAGATCGAAAAACATATTACAAGATTAAAATAGTTGCAAATCAAAGAAAATAGAATGGGAAATATGCACAAAAACAAAAAAACAAATTGTGAAACAGTCACAAAAATCTTTTATTTCAAAAATAATGTTTGCAAATACAGAAAATTCATGCTACTATGAATTCACAGAAGGAAATTAACTGGAAAAACAAAGCTTTTATAATCACAAAAAAGGAGGATAAAAAAATGAAAGCAGTTGTTCGGTATGGAAAAGAGTTTGGCGGTTATACAATGAGGGATGTTCCGGAGCCTACATGCGGGCCGGAGGATATCATTCTGGAGATCAAGGCAGCGGCAATCTGCGGCGCGGACATGAAGCACTGGAGAGTGGACAATGGCTCCGATGAATTCAATTCTATCCGCGGGCATGAGTTCGCAGGTGAGATCGTTGAGGTCGGCGAGAAGGTGACAGACTGGAAGGTTGGACAGAGGGTCGTATCTGACAACAGCGCGCATGTATGCGGCGTATGTCCGGCATGTGAGAAAGGAGATTTTCTCTGCTGTGAGAACAAAGTCAACCTTGGCCTTGACAACAATATCTGGGGCGGCGGCTTCTCTAAATACTGCAAGATTCCAGGAGAGATTTTAAGAATTCACAAGAGCGCGATCTGGGAGATTCCTGAGGGTGTTGAATATGAGGAAGCGGCTGTTCTCGACCCGATCTGCAATGCATACAAGGCGGTTGCACAGCAGTCACATCTGATCCCTGGACAGGATGTTGTTGTATTTGGTACCGGCCCGCTGGGACTGTTTTCTGTACAGATTGCAAGGCTGATGGGCGCTGTCAACATCGTTATGGTTGGCCTTGACGAAGACGTGGAGACGCGTTTTCCGGTTGCTCTGGAGGTTGGCGCTACACATGTGGTAAATGGATCGAAAGAAGATGTCGTAAAACGATGCACCGAGATTTGCGGCAGGGATAATTTAGGACTGGTGATTGAGTGTTCAGGCGCGAATATCGCATTGAAGCAGTCGCTTGAGATGACAAGGCCGAACGCAGAGATTGTCAGGGTCGGCATGGGATTCAAACCGCTTGATTTCTCGATCAATGACATTACCTCATGGAACAAGAGCATCATCGGACATATGGCATACGATGCTACCTCATGGAGAAACTGTATCCGCCTTCTCGCTTCCGGCCAGATTAAGGTGAAACCGCTGATTACCCATAGACTTGGGCTGTCACAGTACGAAGAAGGTTTCGACGCTATGGCTGCAAAGAAAGCGATCAAGGTAGTCTTCCACTACGACTTTGAGGACTAAAGGGCCGGTCAGGGCAGCTTTCCACTACAATTCAAAAGACTAGGAGATATTTTATGAAACGGAAATTAATGATTGCCCCTTCCGTCGGGTGCTGTGATCTGTTTCATGTGCAGGAGCAGATGGAAATAATCAATGAAAAATCTGATTTCCTGCATATGGACATCAAGGACGGCGTATATGTGCCAAGCTACGGGATTGGGCCGGACTACTTAGATTATCTGAACAAGCATATCAGCGGCCTAAAGCCTATGGATGCGCATCTGATGATCCAGCATCCGCAGCAATACCTGGAGACATTTGCAAAGGCGGGAGCCGCTTATATTACACCGCATACGGACTGCATTGAGGGCGATGCGTTTGTGACAATGCATAAAATCAAAGATTTGGGCTGTAAAGCCGGCGTTGCGCTGAGTCCGTCTGTACCTCTGACAACGATTGAATATTATCTTCCTTTGCTGGACAAGGTAACGATCATGATTGTCGATCCGGGGATCGCGGGGCAGCCGGTAGATGAGCAGATGTATGTGAAAATTCGGCAGCTTGCAGACATCAGAAAAGAGCGGGATCTTCACTTTTTAATCGAAGCGGACGGCTCTATGAACAAGGATCTTTACCGGCCTTTGTATGAGGCGGGCGCGGACATGGTTGTCCTTGGACCGCCGGCACTGTGGAATAAGGACACCGATTTTGCAAAGGCGTGGGACATCATGGAAGAAGAGCTTGCGGCAGAATTAAAGGATGCCCGAAGATATACTGAAAAACGCTGAAATTTGCCGAGTATGAGTATAAAAGGAGAAGATGAAAATGAGTGAAAGAGCAAATATAGGAGCAAGGCTTGACAGACTGCCAAACTCCGGATGGCATATCAAGATGTGGCTGGTTTCCGCGTTCGCATTATTAGTATGCTGGTCAAACGGAATCGGCGGAGCCGTACAGAACATTCTCTTAAATGAGCTGCATTGGTTAGAGCCTGGAACTAAGCTGCTTGCTATGTGGGGAACGACGTATACGGCCGGACAGTTGTTCGGCGCACTGGTGGGCGGACCTATCGGTGACAAAATTGGCCGTAAGAAGAGTATTTTGCTGTATGAGGTTATCCATATTATCGCCATGATTGGCGGAGCAGTATCCCCGAACATTACCATATTATATGTGTTCCGGCTGGTTCAGGGCTTTGGCCTTGGCGCTCTGCTTGTCGTATTGTTCGCAGCGTTTACAGAGTATGTTCCGGGCAAGAACCGAGGTGTGTGGTCTTCCAGAAACTCTTTCATCGGAAACTTCGCGCACCCGATCTGCAACGGCATCGCACTGGTTATTGTTTCCACAGGCGTAAGCATGAATATGAACTGGAGAATCCAGTACATGATTCCTTCTATTCTGTCCATCATTGCAAGCATCATTATTTACAGCAAGTATCCGGAATCGCCGCGCTGGCTGGAAGCGCAGGGCAGAGCAGATGAGGCGGACGCGATCATGACAGCGATCGAAAAAGAAATCGAAGCTTCTACCGGCAAGCAGCTCCCGCCGCCGCAGGAGGAGGCGCCTGCAGCTGTAAAGAAGCTGCCGTATTCCGCACTGTTCAAGGGGCAGTTATTAAAGCGGACAATCTGCGGCTCTTTGGTATTAATCGGCATGAACACGATTCAGTATACGCTGATGAACTGGATGCCTTCCTTGCTTAGGGATATGGGGTATGATACCTCGCAGTCACAGTTCATGACGATGTTCGGTTTGTTCGGCGCTCCGTTTGGAATTTTCCTGGCTTCTTTGTTTATGGATAAGCTGCCAAGGCGTGTGACCGGCGTTGTATTGCTGGCGGCTATGGCGGTTATGGGAATTATCACGTCCAGACAGACGACGATGAACATGCTGATTGTAACAACTTTTGTCTTAAATACATTTATTTACATGTATGTATGTTATGCGTCGGCTGTGTATGTACCGGAGATGTGGCCGACATCCGCAAAGCTTTCCGGATCCGGCTTCTGTAACGCGATGGGGCGCGTGAGCAACATCTTCTTCCCATTCCTCGTTACATATGTGGCGGCAGGTTCCCTTGGTTCCGGCGGTGTATTTGCATTGATTTCCGTCGTAGCAGCAATCATCGCGGTGTCTATCATCATATTCGGTGTGGAGACCAGAGGAGAATCCGTTGAAGATATCGGAAATATTGATTAAGCGCATCAGCGAATAATAAAGGAGGTTTTTTTATGCAGAACTCAGAAGCTATTTTAGTAACTCCAGGAAAATTTGAGATTCAGGAGTGTCCGGTTCCAACGCCGAAAGACAACGAGATATTAATGAAGGTAGAGTATGTCGGCATGTGCGGGTCGGATATTCATGGATTTGAGTTTGGACCGTTTATCCCGCCTAAGGATCCGAACCAGAAGATCGGGCTTGGCCATGAGGTGGCAGGCGAGGTCGTTGGAATCGGCGCGAACGTGACGAAGTTCAAGGTAGGAGACAAGGTGCTGATCGAGCCTGGCATCCCGGATGACTCGTGCGAATATTGCCGTACCGGGCGTTATAATATCTGTCCTGGCGTTGATTTTATGGCGACACAGCCTAATTACAGAGGTGCCCTGACACAATATATGACGCATCCTGAGGAGTGGACGTACCATATCCCGGAAGGCATGACGACGATGGAGGCAGCTTTGGTAGAGCCGGCGGCAGTCGGTATGCATGCGGCTATTCTGGGCGGCGCCAGACTCGGAAAGAGCATCGTAATACTGGGCGCGGGCGCCATCGGCCTGATGACGCTCCAGGCATGTGTAAGCCTTGGCGCGACAGACATTACAGTTGTTGATATTATGGAAAAACGCCTTGCGCTGGCGAAGAAATTAGGCGCGGCAAGGGTGATCAACGGCAAAGAGCAGGATACCGTTGCGGTTCTGCGGTCCGAAGAGATGTACGGCGACCACGGTGCTGAACTTGTATTTGAGTGCGCTGGTTCTGTCTTTACCGCACAGCAGGCAGTCCAGATCGTTGCGCGCGGCGGAAAGATCATGATGGTCGGCACGCAGTCCAAGCCGGTTCCTATTGATTTTCTGAAAATCAACCGTGAAGTAAGCATCCAGACATCTTTCCGTTACTGCAATAATTTCCCGCAGACCATCGAGGCGATTGCAACGGGCAAATTTAATGTAAAAGATATGGTGACGCATATTTATGATTATAAGGATGTGCAGCAGGCATTTATGGACGCGATTGATCCGGTTAAGAAACTGGATATGATCAAAGGCGTTGTAAAGGTAGCAGAATAATCAAATTTTTGGAGAACTAAGAGAAGGAGAACAGACATGATTGCTGATATTAGATTTTGGGAGAAAAAAGCGAGCGAAGGACATTACGCGATTCCTCATTTTAATGTATGGAATGCAGAGATGTTAATGGGCGTCATTGACGCGGCGGAGGAGCTGCGCGCACCGATCATCATTTCGTTTGGCACGGGCTTTACAGGGAATACTTCTTTTGAAGACTTCTGTTACATGATGGAGTCTATGGCGAAAAAGGCAACCGTTCCTGTAGTTCTGCATTGGGACCACGGACGCAACTGGACGATCTTAAAAAATGCGGTTGACCATTGTATGAACTCTGTAATGAGAGATGCTTCCGCGCTGCCGTTTGAACAAAATATTGCAGAGGTAAAACGGTGCGTCGATTACTTCCATGCATACAATATTCCGGTGGAGGCAGAGCTTGGGCACGTAGGCAACGAGACGGTTTACGAGGAAGCGCTGGCTGATTATGAGTATACGGATCCGGCAACGGCAAAAGAATTTGTAGACCGGACCGGATGTGATTCTTTAGCAGTGGCCATCGGTAATATACACGGCGTTTATACGTCGGAGCCAAAGCTGGCGTTTGATATTTTGGAGAAGGTCGCAAAGGCTGTTGATGTGCCGATCGTGCTTCACGGCGCTTCCGGAATCGGCGATGAGGACATCAAAAAAGCCATTTCTCTTGGAATCGCAAAGATCAATATCCACACCGAGCTTTGCCAGGCGGCGATGGAAGCCATCAACGCGCACAAGGATGAGCCGTTCCTTGCTGTAGAACGTGCGGTAAGGACCGCGGTAAAGGAACGGGCAATGTACAAGATCAAATTGTTTGGAGATGACGGAAGAGCGGATGAATAATATGGATAAAAAATTAGATGTAATCTGCCTGGGAGCGGCGGTTGTGGACATTCCCCTGCGTCCGGTATCAAGGGATATTTTCGATATTGAATCCTACCCGATTGACAATATCGCCATGACGGTCGGCGGGGATGCCATGAATGAGGCGACGATCATCAGCCGGCTGGGATTTAAGACGGGAATCATTGCCGCGATCGGGGATGACGCAGCCGGCCAGTTTATCCTCCGTTCCTGTGCAAAGGACCATATCGACGTGGAAGGCATTACGGTTGACCCCGCGATCAGCACCTCCATGAATATCGGTCTTGTGACGGCAGACGGAGAGCGGACGTTTATCACGAACCGCAACGGGAGCCTTTGGAAAGAAAACATTGAGCACGTGAACTTTGACAAAATAAAAGAAGCTAAAATCCTTTCGCTGGCGAGCATCTTTAACTGTCCGCTGCTGGACGGGAAAGCGCTTGTAAAGATTTTTAAGGCGGCAAAGGACAATGGCATGACTATTACGGCGGATATGATTATGCCGCGCCTGGGCGAAACATTAGATGATATCCGGGAGGCGCTTAGCTATGTAGATTATTTCTTTCCGAATTTTGACGAGGCATGCCTGATGACACATACGACGGAGGAGGAAAAAGTAGCGGATGTGCTGTATGGCTGCGGCGTGAAGAATGTGGTCATGAAAATCGGAAAACGCGGCTGCTATATACGAAACGCTGACGGAAGTATCATTGTTCCTGCCTGCAAGGGCGTGACCGCGATTGATACGATCGGCGCCGGAGATAACTTCGCGTCGGGCTTTATCGCAGGGCTTCTTCAGGGGAAAGACATCCGCGAATGCGGAATATACGCAAACTGTACGGCGGCCATTGCCGTACAGTATCCAGGGGCAACAGCGGGCGTTAAGAACCGGGATATGGTTGAGGACATGCTGCGCAAGTACCGCGAGGATTACACGCAGCAAACAGTATAATGAAAGAAAGAGGGAAATCCAAATGAAAACTATGAAACTGGGAAAAACCGGAATAGACATTTCCAGAATCGGACTTGGAACCTGGTCCATTGGAGGCGGTTCCGCATGGGGCGGTGACCATGAGCTGCAGGTCGTTGTAGATACGATCAGAGAGGCTCCAAAGGCAGGCGTAAACCTGATTGATACCGCTCCGGGATATAATTTCGGCAACAGCGAGAAAATACTTGGAAAAGCGCTGGAGGAGATGAAACGAGAGGAAGTTGTCATCATTACAAAGTGCGGCGTTACCTGGGACCAGGAGATGAAGGGCGACCTGTTTAACAAGGTAAACGGCATCCAGCTCTACAAAAACTTAAACAGTGAGTCCGTCAAAAAAGAAATTACGGAGTCTTTGGAACGCCTGGGAACCGACTATGTGGATGTTTACATGACGCACTGGCAGGCAACGCCTGGTACAGAGTATTTTGTACCGATCGAAAAGACGATGGATGTGTTAAATGATTTAAAGGCGCAGGGAAAGATCAAGGCGATCGGAGCTGCAAACGTAGATATCAGCCATATTGAGGAATATTTAAAATGGGGCGACTTGGATATCGTGCAGTGCAAGTACTCGATTCTTGACCGCGGCATCGAAGATGAGATCATCCCATGCTGCCGTGAAAACGGCGTGACGATTCAGTGTTACTCACCGCTTGAGATGGGGCTTTTGTCAGGCACATTCCCAAGGGACTACAAACCAGTAGGCGCGCAGATCCCGAAGAAATGGTTCCAGCCGGACAACATGCAGGCGGCGATGGATGTTATGGACCAGTGGAAGCCGCTGTGCGAGAAATATGACTGCACAATCGCGAACCTGGCACTGGGATGGATTTTGGCGCAGGGAGATTTCTTAAACCTGTTAAGCGGTTCAACGACTGTCGCGGAAATCCGGGAAAATGTAAAATCTGCAGAGATAGAGCTGGAAGCATCGGATGTCGCTAGGATGCGCGATATGGTGGAGGCGATCGGCTAATAAAGAAGAGGTGCTTTTTATGGGTAAAAGCAAAAATAATTCGCTTGTAAAAAATATGTTGATAGCGGTGGCCTTAGGGTTTATCATCGGCATTGCCTGCCTGTTTATCAAACAGGCGGCTGCCGGAAGCAGCGCGGAAAAAGCATGGGACATTGTGGACGCGCTGCTGTTTCAGGACATCACTGCAACAACCAGCCTGCAGGGTATCGGCCTTTTTTATGTGATCGGGCAGCTTTTTATGCAGGCTCTGCAGATGATGATCGTGCCGCTGGTGCTCTGCTCGTTAAGCCTGGCGCTTTGTTCCCTTGCCGACCCGAAACGGCTTGGCAAGATTGCGGTCCGCACACTTTTGACCTATCTGAGTTTTTACGTGGTTGCGGCTTCGCTCGCTGCCGCGATGGCATATTTTGTAAAAAGCAGGGGATTTTTCAACGTTGAGCTGCCGGGGCAGGAGGTAAGGGAACTGGTTACAATGGAAGGATACAATCCACTTGTAACGGTTGTAAACGCGGTTCCAAGCAACTGGGTGAGCGCGATGGGTTCCAACAACTCAATTCTTTCCGTTGTCGTCATTGCGGTTGTCCTTGGACTGATTATGACTGTGATCCCGGAAAAGACCGAGACGTTAAAGAAGGTTATCGAAAATTTGAATGATGTTGTTCAGTATTTCCTGAACTGGCTGATCAATAAGTGTGCGCCGATTGGTATTTTCTGCATGATCTGCAGGGCTCTGGCAGTATACGGCATAGAATACATCCTGCCGACAGTGGCATGGATTGTGACGACGATCTGCGTGTCATTGATTCTTGTATGCACGATTTATCCGGTTGGAATCTTTCTGACGACAAGGCTGAATCCATTCAAATTTATGAAAAAGATTGCCAAGGTCGGCGTTTTTGCGGCGGCATGTAATTCCTCAGCAGCCACGCTTCCTCTGAACAAGAGGACCTGTATTGACGAGCTGGGATGCTCCGAGGAGATTTCCTCGTTTGTGCTCCCTACGGGAATGACGATCAATATGAACGGAACAACGGCGATGCACATGTGCGCGATTACATTCATCGGCACAGCTGCAGGCATTGATGTGACACCTGCCACGCTTGCAATGGCGGCGTTCCTATCAATCTGTACGGCAGTTGGAACGCCGGCAATCCCGGTTGCCGGAACGACCATGATATATGTCGTGATGATGGGGCTTGGCTTTCATTCAGAAATGTGCCTGATTGGTTATTCTTTGGTACTGGCAATGAATTATCTTCCAGGTATGGCGGTTATCACGTTAAACGTCATCGGCGATGCAGCTACGAACGTTATTGTATGCTTCAAGGAAAAGGTTTTGAATGTAGACACCTACAATTCATAAGCAGAAAATTGAATATATCAAAAAATACGGCGGAAGCAGAATTCTGCCGTATTTTTTTGATATATGCTCAATATTTTATCTGATATTCTCAAAAAATTTCCAAATGAAAAATTTTTTCTTTGATTTCCCGCATAAATATGATAGAATAAAAAAATATGAGGTGATGAAATTGGCAGCAAAGGAAAGATTGAAACTTATCCGGCAGCAGGTAGAGGAAGAGAAAAAGGTTACAGTCGCAAGCCTTAGTCAGATACACGGGGTAACAGAGGAAACAATTCGCAGAGATTTGGAAAAGCTGGAGGCAGAAGGTTTTTTGACGCGTACATTTGGCGGAGCGGTGCTGAACAATAATTCGCTTTCGGACAATGTATATTTTCGCGACCGCGTAGCTATTAATATGGAAGAAAAAAGAAAGATCGCTGTGTCTTTCTATGACATATTAGACGGGAAGCATTCGATTTCGACAGATTCGAGCACGACAGTGATGGAGGCCGTCAAGCTTTTGAAAGGCAGGGACCGGACGGTCTTAAGCTTTTCCACAGAAGTATTCAGCGAGCTTTGGAATACGGATATAAAAATTATTTCAACGGGCGGCATCTTTAACAGAAGCACACTTTCGCTCCATGGGCGGGTGGCAAAGGAGACGATCAAAAGCTACCGCGTGGAAATCGCCCTCATCAGCTGCAAGGGGCTGGATCTTGAGCATGGGGCTATGGATACGAATGAGGATGAATCCGAGGTTAAAAAATGCATGATCAAACAGGCAGAGGAAGTTGCCCTCCTCGTTGACCACACAAAGTTCGGGAAGATCGCGTTTGCCCATGTGCTCGACTTAAAGGATGTGGATTATCTGGTGACGGACCAAAAGCCGGATGACGCGTGGATTAGTTATTGCGAAGAGAACGGTGTCAGGCTTATTTATTAAGGAAACTTTTTGGGGAATATTTTTGGGGAATATTTCAAATAAATCTTGACACACACGGCACCGGGTACTATAATATTTAGGTCTGACATAGGGAAAAAATGCAGGAATTACAGTTGCTGCATTTTAACTATACAATTATCGGAGAAGGAAGAAGACGAAGCTTCCGGACATGGCTGAGTTTTTGGAGTTCTTACAAAATTTTCAAGGAGGCAGACCAATGAAAACTTTTATGGCAAGTCCAGATACCATTGACAGAAAATGGTATGTTGTAGATGCAGAAGGAAAGACATTAGGACGTTTAGCATCAGAGATTGCTAAAGTATTAAGAGGCAAACATAAACCGATCTTTACACCGCACATGGACACAGGTGATTATGTCATCGTAGTGAATGCTGAGAAGATCAAAGTAACAGGAAAAAAGCTCGACCAGAAGATTTACTACAAACATTCCGGTTATGTAGGTGGAATGAAAGAAACCACATTGAAGGACATGCTGAAGAAGCATCCGGAAAGAGTTGTGGAATATGCAGTAAAGGGTATGCTGCCGAAAGGACCTCTGGGAAGACAGATGTATCGGAAGCTATTCGTATATGTTGGACCAGATCATAAACATGCAGCTCAGAAACCGGAAGCTCTCACATTATAATCGGAAATAGGAGGTAAGTTACAGTGGCTAATGCAAGATATTATGGAACAGGTAGAAGAAAAAGCTCTGTTGCCAGAGTGTATCTGTTGCCAGGAACAGGCAAAATCACAATCAATAAAAGAGATATTGATGATTATCTCGGATTAGAGACATTAAAAGTTATTGTCCGCCAGCCGTTAGAAGCTACAGGGACAGCAGATAAATTTGATGTAAGCGTAAATGTAAAAGGCGGCGGTTTTACCGGCCAGGCAGGAGCAATCCGCCATGGAATCGCAAGAGCTTTGTTAGAAGCTGATTCTGATTATCGTCCGGTATTAAAGAGTGCGGGTTATTTGACTCGCGATCCGCGTATGAAAGAAAGAAAGAAGTACGGTTTGAAAGCAGCCCGCCGTGCACCGCAGTTCAGTAAACGTTAATTTCAGTTCAGCAAGAGATAATCAGTTATCTGTGAACAGAAGAGATACGGGAAACCCACAGACAGATTTTGCTTGTGGGTTTTTTCATGGATAAATTGTGATATACTTATATTGAATCTGGATAGAATGGAGGAATCACAAATGCCGGAAATTTCATTGTTTTACATCAGGATGAATTGATGCAGAATTGGGAATTATCAAAGGATGGAAAACCATTGAACAGAATTAATCCATTAGTGTAACGGAGGTGAGGGTATGTTTCCAAAAGTGGTACAGGTTGTGCCGGTTTCAGATTATTCCGTATATGTATATTTTGAAGATGGAAAGATTGTACTTTATGATATGTCACAGATGATTGAGAAAGAGGTTTTTTCCTGCCTAAGGGAAATTGAAATCTTTATGGATAGATGTACAGTGATGAATGATACACTTGCGTGGGATATCAGTGGATGTTGGGATAATACAACATGCCTTGATATTGACCCGGATACATTATATGCATTGCCATATGCAAAGGAGGCTATTGTATAATTCTCTGAACTGTTGTTACTATTCACGGCTCAGGAATGCGCATTTACTGCGCGTTCCGTAAGAACATGATTCGAACTGTTAAAATCTCTGCAGCATGAAGTATCATATCTTCCTTATCCCTGTTATGCTCTGAAACTTCTATCAATTCCACCATAGGATGCCCTGTGATTTCCGGCCAGAACAATTCGGCAGGAGCCTGTAAGACACCCAAGACCGGAACGCTGCCATTCAGCAGCTTTAATACAGTCTCGTGAAACAATACGGCACTGGCTTCGTGAGGCCCCAATTCGTCCATGACGATCAGAGAATTGCCGGAGCACCCGCAGAGCGCTTCGCATCCCAAACGGTCAAACCTCTCCGATATCCGGTTATTGGATTTGCCGCATACGAACAGCAGGTTTTGTTCATTTGGGATTTTCTCCTGATCGAAACGGAATAGATGAACCGAATAGCTGTCTTTTAGAAATTCATTTGTTTTGACTGTCAGAAATCCTCCCACATCGCCGGCACAGCGGTTAAGGATCTTATGAATCATTGTGGATTTGCCAATCCGCTTTTTACCAGTCAGAAAAACATGCCGTACCATATTTAAACTCCTATTCTATTATTCTGCTATTCTCCGATTCATTTAACGAACTGTATGCAAATAATTACACCGTGCGCTCCGTTTTCCTGCGGACATCCCACAAAATCCTTCCGTAAGAAGAATCTGTAATCTCCTGAATTTTTCCATCTTCGTTTACATGAGCCTGAAGCCACGACAGAATTTTTTTCGCATTCTCTTTTGTATTCTCCTCTGTCGGCAGCATATGCTCCATCACGAAGTCCGCATATTCTTCATCTGGCTCGACCCATAGTTCCTGATGGCGGCTCTCGTAACTGGTTTCCGGTTCATATCCCATAAGGAAGAGAATATTAAAAAGACAGTAAAACCAGCGCCCCGTCCATTGCTGAGATGCTTTTTTGCCAAATACCTCCTGCATGATCCGTTCCCGCAAAAAATTCCTGCCGTTCAAATGCGTGATGTGGCAGCACCATCCCCGGCTCATTTCCATGGATTTTGTCAGGCTGTTCATATCGTGGACCGCCGGGGTCATGGAACTGAATACCAGATCAAAAGCGCCTTTGTATCCTTCTTTTTCTATATCCATGGCCTGAAAATCGCAAGTGCGCAGGATTACATTGGTCAGCTCTTCTTTTTGAATATGTTCCATCCCGTGGGCTACCATTTTTTCAGAGATATCCAGGCCGACGACATGATGTACCCGTTTTGCAAACGCCGCGGCAAACCGGCCTGGCCCGCAGCCGATATCTGCGATGTCAAAATTTTCGCGCAGCAAACCTTTCTGTGCAAGATAGGTGACGGCGCTTACTACACGCTCGTCGCCTTTTCGATTGTTTATGCGTTCTTTTTTCCAGAATTCCGCACGCTGATCCCATTTCTGTGCAGAGTAGTTCGGTGTGTCAGCCAGCCGTGACTCCTGAAGCGAAAGAAAATAAGCCAGTTCTCCCGCATTGGGCAGACCGCTGAGCTGGGATGATTTTACTTTAGTTTCCATCTGAGTTGCGCCTCCTTCTGATGGCTGTTCAAAGCAGGCTCCGTTGATTGGCTTCCGGAGCTTTTACCGGCAGGCAAATCGTACGTTCCATGCCGTATCGGTCATGTACGGTAACAACATCCATTTCAATGCCGTAGACGGATTGAAGGTTTTCGGATGTGATGATTTCTTTCGGAGGGCCAAATCCAGCGACACTGCCTGCTTTCATTAATAGGACCTTACTGCCGACGGAAAATGGATGTTCCGGACTATGGGTTGACATAACGACGCAGTATCCTTGTTTCGCAAGATCCGCAATAACTTCCATAAGAAGCTGGTGGTTTGCGTAGTCAAGGTTTGCTGCTGGCTCGTCCATGACAAATATCTTTGCTGACTGGCAGATCGCGCGAGCAATCAAAATCAGCTGGCGCTGTCCGCCGCTTAACGCGGTATATTTTTTGTTGGCAAGATGCAGGGCATTTACTTTTTCCAACGCGGCAAACGCAGCCTCACGGTCCACTGCTTTTGGCATTTCAAAGGCGGAGAAATGAGAAGCGCCTCCCATGATTACAACATCTAAGACAGTATAAGCGAAAACCGGCGAGTGATACTGGGGAATGTAAGCGATCAAATTGGCAAGTTCCTTGGGCGTCAGGCTTTTTATGTCCCGGCCGTCAATGGTAATGCTGCCCTTACTGATCGGAATGGAGCCGAGTATTAATCGAAACAGTGTGGTCTTGCCGCACCCGTTGGGGCCGACAAGGCACAGCACATCCGCGTGGTCAGCGCAGCAGCTGACCCCTTTTACAATATCACCGCTGCCGTAACCCCCATATATATTATTTATCTCAAGAAGCATTAGTTTATGCCCGTTCCTTTCGTTTGATGATAAGGTAAAGGAAGAACGGAGCGCCCATGATGCTGGTTACCACGCCGAGCGGCAGTTCCATTGATAAAACGGAACGGGCGATATCGTCCATCAGCACCAGGTATCCGGCTCCCAGCATGGCGCTGGCAGGAATCAGGCGGCCGTAATCGACGCCTACAAGAGCTCTGGCCAGATGCGGGATCATCAGGCCGACCCAGCCAATCAGACCTCCAAGGCAGACAGCCGCGGCGCTCAGCAGTGTGGAGGCCACAATGAAAATCAGCCGGTATCTTCGAATGTTGATGCCCAGGCTCTTTGCTTCTTCCTCATCCAAAGTCAGTAAATTGATGCGCCAGCGGAATAGGAAGATCAGGAGCAGGCCAATGCACATAGGGGCCAGGCTCCAGTAAAAAGCATTCATATCCGTTTTTGTCAGGCTTCCCATAAGCCAAAAAGTGATCTGCTGCAGGACATCGTTGGGGTCAGCCACATATTTGATCATCGTCACGCCTGCATTGCAGAGGGACATAATCATGGAACCGGTAAGTACGAGGCTTAATGTATGGGAATGGGCCGACTTCCGGCTGATCAGATAGGACGCGGCAACTGCGGCGGCTCCGCCGATAAATGCCGAGATCTGGACCAACCAATTGGAAGCGCCGTTTAAAATTGCAAACGCAGCGCCCAGGCTTGCCCCGGATGACACGCCAAGGATATCCGGAGACACCAGCGGATTGCGGAACATGCCCTGATAGGTCGAACCGGCCACAGATAAAGATGCCCCGATAAAAACGGCAGAGAGGATACGGGGCAGACGGATACTCCAGAATATTGTGACGGCCTGCGGCAGAATCTCCGCCTGACAGCCAAATCCGGATAAGAATGCCATTATGACCTGTGAAGGGGTTAATGGGTAATACCCCACCCAAAAGGAAAGCAGCATAATGACAAATAAGAGAATCAGCATCCCCGTCATCAAAAGGCGGTAGCGCTTTCGCTGTACAGCCTCATTCTGAATTTCAATATGTGTTAAACTCATGTCGCTTCTCCTGTTTTTATACTTGACGAACCGTTTTACAGATGCTATACTCTTCCAAACGTTATATTTTTAAAAACAATTCGCTTTTGAAAGTATAACACAAAAACTCTGCGAAGTCAATCACAAGGGATGATATAACGCTATGATATGACGTTATGACGCGGAGAATAAATTTTAAAGGAGAATGTCTATGAGAAGTACCAAACGATTGCTTGCTATGCTTTTGACTCTCGTGATGGCGGTAAGTTTGTCTGCGGGCTGTGCGCAAAGTCAGGAGCCAGATGCTGCGTCATCCAGAGAGATCACGGATATGGCCGGCAGAACGGTAACTGTTCCGGCGGCGGAAGAAATTAAGTCCATATTCTCTACGGGTCCTGTATCCGCGATTTTCCTGTACATGGCCGCGCCGGACAAGCTGCTGGGCTGGAACTACGAATTGAACGATACCGAGAAATCCATTATTCTGGAAGAGTACCATGATATCCCGAATTTTGGAATGGGCGATGCGGTCAACTATGAAGCCGTCATTGCGGCGAACCCTGCCATTGCTGTAAACTGCGGTACGATTGATGATGTAATGATTTCCGACTGTGACTCACTTTCTGAGAAACTGGGTATTCCGGTTATCGCTGTAGACAGTGATTTGAATCAATCCGCTGCGGCTTTCCGTTTCATGGGTGAGCTTCTTGGCGTGGAAGACCATTGCGAACAGCTTGCGGCTTATGCGGAACAGACGTTTGCCGATATTGCCGCACTTGGCGATATTCCGCAAGAAGACAAAGTCCGTGTATACTACGGCAATGGTGAAGACTCTCTCGAAACTGCGCCTGACGGTTCTTCCCATGCACAGATTCTTGATACCATCCATGCTGTGAACGTTGCAGATCTTGAACTTGGCGACGGTTCCCGCGTTCAGATCTCCGCAGAACAGCTGCTGGCATGGGATCCCGATGTGATTGTCGTAAATGGCGAGCCTAAAGCCAATAAGAGCGGCGGTTCCGCAGCGGATGATATTCTGAACAATCCGGATTACGCCAGCTTGAAGGCCGTGAAGAATTCGAAAGTATACGGTATCCCAAACGCACCGTTCGGCTGGATCGACCGTCCGTCCGGACCAAATCGTCTGATTGGAATACGTTGGTTCTCCGCCCTGCTTTATTCGGATGATCTTGCATGTGATGTGAATGAAGAAGTCCATGTATTTTTTGAACTGTTCTATCACATTGACCTGTCGGATGAACAGATGGAAAACCTGCTCAAAGGAACACTGTGACTGCAAAAAGGAACGTTCGAAAAAAGTTGAGCGTTCCTTTTCCTGCTGTTTGAAATGATATCGTTTTTGTGATATATTGATCATGTAAATCAAACAGGAGGAATTGCGATATGACGGCTGCGTTGATTATTTCTGCCGGAAGAACGGATCGCAAAGATCGTTTTTCACCGGAGAGAAAGATTGGGAAAATTTCAGCGATTGAACGGATTGCGTTACAGTTCAAAACGATCGGCATACAACGAATCGTTGTGGTTGAAGATGAACAGAAGCTGCCGCAAAAATTTGTGTCTTCCATGAATCTTATTTTCTTAACGGTGCCCGCCAATGGAGAAATGCTGGACAGTATCAGGCAGGGACTGCTTTATCTGAAAAATAAATGCACCGAGGTGATTATTTCGTATGTGGATGTACCGATGTTCTCCAGGAAAACACTGCAAACGCTTCTGTTAACAGAAGAGCATGTATGTATCCCCTCCTGCCGCGGGAAGTGTGGACACCCGATCCTGCTTCGTGCATCCTGCTTTGAGGCCATCATTTCATATCATGGTTCGAATGGCTTGAAGGGGGCTATTGAAGCAGCGGGGATCAAACGGCGGATTGTCGAGGTTGATGATGAAGGGATTTTATCAGATATGCAGGCCGGTAAATCGTACGAAACGCTTGCAGCGGATCATGAGTTATCGGAATTGAGGGCTTCCTGCCAGATCAAAATCAGCAGAGAAAAGGTTTTCTATGGCCCTGGTGCACATCATCTGCTGCAGCTGACAGAAGAGTCTGGTTCTCTGCTAAATGCCTGTCAGCACATGGGGATGTCGTACACGAAGGGACGGAAAATCATATCGACAATGGAAGAGCAAATGGGAACACCTGTACTTGAAACACAGCAGGGCGGCAAGACAGGCGGAGGTTCCCGATTAACGAAAGCGGCAAAAGGGATGATGGTTAGCTACAGCGCATTTCAGGAAGAGGCTGAGGCCGCACTGCAGGAGATATTTAAAAAGCACTTTTCTGAAATTATGAAAGGATCATGCTGAGACTTTTTTGAAAGGAATAAGAGTGAAATAATTATGAATGAAATATTTACCAAAATACTTTATGAATTAGAGGAAAAACAGGATCTTGTTCTCGTAAGCATTGTATCTCAGGAGGGCTCTTCCCCACGCGGCCCTGGCACACAAATGCTGGTAGGCGAAAAAGGCCGTATCCTCGGCACTGTCGGAGGCGGAGCTGTGGAATTGAATTGTGAAAAACATGCGGCCAGGCTTTTGCAGGAAAAGCGATCAGATGAAAAGCAATTCTCGCTGACAAGAGGAAAAAAGGATGATATTGGCATGGTTTGCGGCGGAGATATTACCGCATGGTTTCAGTTTATTGATGCCACGCTCCCATTTTGGAGTGAGCTTTCCCAAAAACTGCTGCAGCTGTTTTCAGAGCATAAAGACGGATGGCTGGCGCTGAACAGGAATGGGACGCTTCCGGCTTTGTTAGATGCAGACGGAACGGCCATATGCGGCTCGCTGTCTGAACGCATTTTGTCATTTGTGCCGGGAACTTATATCAAAACGGAAAGCAGCTGTCTGCTCCCATTGCCTGTGAAAGACAGAGCGGTCGTTTTCGGCGGCGGCCACTGTGCGCAGGCTTTGGTTCCGCTGCTAAGCAAAGTGGGCTTTTGCGTAACGGTCATGGATAACCGTCCGGAGCTTGCGAGGACGGAACTGTTTCCAGATGCAGAACATGTTGTCTGCGGAGACTTCTCGAAAGTATCAGATTATATTCAGTTATCCGTCTCTGATTACGTCGTCATTATGACGAATGGACATAGCCATGATTTGGAGGTGCAGCGTCAGGTGCTGCAGAATCCGCCTGTTTATGTGGGGGTAATTGGATCAAAAAATAAAAAAGACTTTATTAATCAGAAGCTGCTGGAGGAGGGAGTTTCTGATGCAATCATACAAAAGGTCCACTCCCCGATCGGAACTGCGATCAAAGCGGTAACTCCCGAAGAGATTGCCGTCAGTATAGCCGGAGAAATGATCTATGAAAGAGCGCTTCTTCGGGAATCCAGCGGCATCCTCGTGCAGGGGTGTCCGATGCATGAATGAAAGCTGACAAAATAGAAAGGCATATTGCTGGAAGGGGGCACATATTATGTTAAAAAAATACCACGAAATACACCAGCTGACAGACAATCCATTTTTAAATATGTACCAAATGGATGCTGTTGACACAAAAGGAAAAGATTTTGCTTATTATTTCGTATCCAGAAATGATGCGCAGCATATTAAAATCAGGACAAAATCCGTCAAAGCGGAAGGAATCGTGATCTATGCGGTTACTGCAGAAGAAGATCCCAAACTGGTTCTGATCCGCCAGTACCGGTATCCGCTGGATGCTTTTTTATATGAACTGCCGGCTGGCCTCATAGACGGTGATGAGACACCGGGAGCAGCGGCTGCCAGAGAGATGAAGGAGGAAACCGGACTGGATTTTACAGAATACACCGGCGGAAAAGCATATTACCGCAGGCCTTTCTTTATGGGGGCCGGCTTTACGGATGAGTCCAGTGTATCGGTATACGGTACGGTAAGCGGCAATATTTCGGATGCATTCGTGGAGGATACGGAAGAGATACAAGTCATTCTTGCCGATAAGAAAAAAGTACGCCAGATACTGGAACAAGAGCGTGTTTCTATGCGCGGGGCATATTTGATGACGCATTTTTTGAATGCGCAGCATCCGTTTGCATTTTTAAATGCGTAAGCACGGTTAAGATAAAGATACAGATAAGATAAAGATAAAAATACAGAAGAAATAGTTTTTCGGAGGTGTCATAAAAAATGAATCAGGGTATTCGGTTTTGAATCATAAAATGGAATACCCTGATTTGGCCTTTATGTTATGACCGTTTAAAAAGTGCCTGCTATTGTGGTGTCTGCCCTGCATGTGCGGTCTTATGAGACAGAAGCTTTGCTGCCTTCCTGTATGAGATAATATACAGCTGAAAACGGCGGCAGATCGAACGTATAACTGCCTTTTTCAGGTGTCAGCGAAGTATGGCCGCTAAGTTCTAGTGTTCCGCCATAACGCACCTCGTCGCTGGACAGCAGCAATTCCAGCTTTTCCGCAACTGGTATGTCCAGTGTATATGCGTCCTGCTCAATATCGGAGAAGTTAAATAAAGCAATAATCCGTTCCTGTCTGCTGATCCGCTCGAATGCGTAAATGCAGGATTTTTCCTGATGGCAGTCCAGCCACTGGAACCCTTCTTTATCAAAATCATTTTCAAAAAAAGCGGGATGTTTTGCATACAGGCCGTTTAAGTCCATCATAAACCGATGAAAATTCTGATGTGCCGGATAATCTAAAAGATTCCAGTCCTGCTCTCTTTTCTCATCCCATTCTCTGAAATGGCCGATTTCATTTCCCATAAAATTAAGCTTCTTGCCAGGATGCGCATACATGTACATATAAAAGGCCCTTGCCTGCGGGAACTTCTTGTCGTAATCCCCATTCATTTTCTGCAGAATCGTTGCCTTGCCATGTACAACCTCGTCATGGGAAAGCGGCAGCAGAAACTGATCGTCATAATAGTACATCATGGAAAAAGTCAGTTTGTGATAGTCGCGGCTGCGGTACTGCGGGTCGGTACGGAAATAGTCGAGCGTATCGTTCATCCAGCCCATATCCCATTTATAATCAAAACCGAGTCCGCCTGCGGATACATCTTTCGTAACGCCCGGATACGAGGTAGAATCCTCAGCAGCCAGAATCGCGGTTGGATGCAGCATTTTCAGGCCCTGATTCATATTTTTTAAAAATTCTACGGCATTCATATTGACACCGCGGCCAGGATCACCCTGCCAGTAGATTGCCCGGCTGATGGCATCCATACGCAGTCCGTCAATATGATATTCGCTCAGCCAGTAATTTGCGCAAGACTGCAGAAAGCTGCGCACTTCGCCGCGGGAATGCATAAAGTTGCAGCTGCCCCACTCACTGACACCGACAGCGTTGTGCGGATATTCATATAAGGCAGTCCCGTCATAAGAACTGAGCGCATAATCATCCACGGCAAAATGTACCGGAACAAAGTCCATAATGATGCCGATCTGATTTTTATGGCAGCAGTTGATAAATGCTTTTAACTGGTCTGCCGTTCCGTATCTGGAGGTCGGACTGAAAAAACCAGTCGACTGATAACCCCAGGACTCATCACAAGGATACTCATTTAGCGGCATAACTTCCAGATAATTATAACCGTTTTCTTTTAAATAAGGGATCAGAATATCAGCCATTTCTTCATAGCTGTACCAGGCGTCCGGCTGATCCGATGGTTTACGGAAAGATCCCATATGTATTTCATAAATATTGAGCGGTTTATTTTTACAGTCGCTGCGTGACTGCATCCATTTTTTGTCATCAAATACAAAAGCGTCCATATCACGGATGAATGACGCGGAATTCGGGCGCAGTTCCATGCCAAAGCCGTACGGGTCGCAATGGTCGATACAGCGTCCGTCACGGCCATAAATACGGTATTTGTACATCATGCCTGCAGCAGCATTTTCTACATGGCATTCCCAGAAATGGCCGTCGTGGATTTTATGCATTTCTGTTTCCTGCCAGTCGTTAAATTCACCAATCAGGGCAATTCTGGATGCGCCGGGAGCAAAAGTCCGAAAATCTGTTCCGTGATCCGTCAGATGTGCGCCAAGAAACTGATAGGCATCAAATATTTTTCCGGTATAAAATCCATAAAAGTCCATAAAAACCTCCTTGCAGATAATAGACAATAGTTGCTTATTTTGGTATGATAATCATACAGGCAAATGCCAGAAGCTTCCACCAACAATTTTTGTCATTTGACGGATAAGCAACGAATATAAAAAATTGTCGTTTTTTGGAGGTATATAAAGTATGGACATCAGAATGGAAAAAACAGAGAAAGCGATTAAAAATGCGTTTATGGAACTGCGTTCCAAAAAACCTCTGGAAAAAATAACAGTAAAAGAACTCTGCAGTCTGGCATGCATTAATAAATCTACATTTTATTCACATTACGAGGATATTTATGCATTATCAGAAGCGATGGAAACAGAGACAGTAGCGTCCGTATTAAAGAGCATTCCCCATGCGCAGCAGTACACATTTGAAAATTTGGATGTGGTGGCAAGAGAACTGTGTCTGGCATTTGTATCACATATATCATTGATCCAGATTTTGTTTTCAGGAAAAGGACACAGTTATTTGGCAGAAAAGCTGGAACGGGAAATTAAAAAAACAGTGTTTGAAAAATACCCGGAATATAAAGATGACGCAGAAAAAAATATACTGCTGACGTATTGCGTACAAGGTGCATATTATGCATATTGGAACAATCAGAATGTGGATATGGAAACGTTGCTGCAGGTGATTGAAAATATCGTAAAGGTGCTGCAGGCGGAAAAAGGGCTGCGCGGCAAAAAGAAGGGAGGGGAACCGAATGCGTAAAAAGTTTAACACAACAGGATTGTGCCTGCCCCAAAAGCATTATATGGCAAATATATCCGGTTTGAAGGAAAAACAGTTCCGTTTAATGAAGATTCGAAAGTCATTGCGCTTGCTTCTATGTTTGGGCTTGTAAAAAACAGGGAATCAAATGTAGCTATTGCGAATCGTATTTTTGAGACAAGACTTTATAATCGGTTTCTTTCTGTGGCGGAACTGCAGGAAAACGCTATTTACAAAGCTTCCCTCTGGGATAAAAATCAATTTCTTACAGGGGGATATCTGGATATGCGTAAAGTACTGGAACGATTCGTGCAGCATTTTAACGATCTTTATGCAGACAGCAATGAGATATTTTTGGAAGAATCCGGACGGAAACTGTTTTTATTATATTTGAGGCCGATTATCAATGGCAGCGGAAACTATTATATAGAAGCTCGAACAAGAAGTATGGGACGAACGGATGTAGTTGTAGATTATCGGGGCGTGCAGTATGTAATAGAGATGAAAATATAGAAAAAAACAAATCGGTGTAAAGGATATCGTGGTTGGGGATAAGATTGTGACAGAAGCGATTGTTTAGTTTTTAACTGTGATGATGTGTATAGAAAATGCTTGCTTTTGTAAATGGCTTGTTTCAAGTGAATGGTATTATTTATTTGTTAAGATTGTCCGATATAATAACTAATAGGCTATTACTATTTTATGTATAGTGTTTTCACATCTTGATCATCAGAAAGGTTATAAGTTAGAAGAAATTTACAGGCATAGGATTCAGGATGAATATAAGACTCATGGAGGAGAAGATATGCAAGTAGTTGCGCACAATTTAGAATCGCAATTTGCCAATCGGCAGTTAAATATTACAAGCAAAGACAAGGCCAAAAGTACGGAAAAGCTGTCTTCTGGCTATCGGATCAACAGAAGCGCAGATGACGCTGCAGGGCTGCAGATCTCAGAAAAAATGAGATGGCAGATACGGGGACTGGACAAAACAGTAGATAACTGCGAGGCGGGTTCTTCTTTTTGTGAAGTGGCGGATGGCGCGATGCAGGAACTGGAAGATATTGTGCACCGTATGAGAGAGCTGTCTGTACAGGCAGCAAATGATACGAATACATTGGTTGACCGGCAGGCGATACAGAATGAAATGAATCAGCTTGTCGTGGAGGTTAACAGAATTACAAGCGATACGGAATTTAACACATTAAGTGTATTTGGCTGGGAGAGATCGTCTACAACTTATAAGCCGGATCCAGCGAATCCTGGCAGCTGGATCATCACCAAACCGCCGACAACATCTGTGGTTACAGGAACGAACTATGGACTGGGGGAGATTTTAGGAACCGGAAAAATATATGAGAATGAAAAACTAAATGATAAGATTCAATTTAATATTGCAGATGGGTGGGAAATTACAGGACAGAATCAATATCGGAGGACGCAAGGAAATTTATCGTATTATAGCTCTGCAGATGATATTGTTGATGAATTAGGAAAATATATACCGAATGCGGCAACAACAATAAATCTTACTGCCAGTACAGCAACTGACCAAACGATTGAGTATACCGATGCCGCTGGGGTTGTATACCGTGCATCAATAAAATTTGATCAGGGAACGCAAATGCTGGATGGCAATTTTCCTGCACAGCAAATCAAATTGGAAAAAGGGACTTATACAAATCAAAATGGTGTACAGACTTTTACTAAAGAGGATACAATATTCGCTGTGGAACTAGATCAAACAATCGGCAGTACCGCCTATGATAACGGCAAAGATTACGGATCTGCATGGCTGGATTTTTCAGGACTTGGCAAAGATTTTAATCTTTCTGATTTATATGGTCAGGGATTCAATTCCAGTTGTGCGACCTGTTCAAAGTATTACAGTATCAGCTTTACGGGAGATGCCTGTGCGCAGACCACTCCGAATGGTACGAATTATTCTTATACAGGGACATCGTCATCGCCGTGTCTGGAAATTAATTTAAGCGGTTGTACGAAGCCGGAGCAAATTGTAGAACGTATTATGGATGCAGTTAAGAATGCTTCCAATTTTAATAATCATTACACACAATATGCAGTGAAGAAGAATGAGCCAGGAAAACTTTATATCATCGATAATCGGAATCGGTATTCAAACGGAGGGAGTTCTACATTCGAACCTGCAAAACGAAATAAAGATGGCCAGTTGGAGGTTGGCGGTGAAGTCATTGTAAATAAGGGTGACCCACCAGCAGAAAGGGTCATATACGCCAATAAAAATATGTGGATACAGAGTGGTACAACTAATTTAAACGGATTTTTTATTGAAAGGCCATTACTAAGCGCGGGAATTTTAGGTATTATGGGGTTGCGTGTGCTGGATTTTGAATCAGCATCCACAGCGATTTCCGCCTGTGACGGAGCATTAACGACACTAAACGAAGAACGCTCTAAAGTCGGCGCCCAGCAAAACCGTCTGGAATCCGCCATCCTTGTCAACGCCAATACAGAAGAAAACACCCAGGCCGCAGAGTCACGCCTGCGTGATACGGACATGGCCGAAGAAATGGTTAACTATTCAAAAAGCTCCATTTTAGAGCAGGCAGGGCAGGCAATGCTGGCGCAGGCCAATCAATCCAAGCAGAATATACTCAGCCTGTTTAGTTAACTAA
>CAOKJJ010000029.1 GCA_948468465.1 uncultured Eubacterium sp.
AACAAAAAAATGCAAATATTTCATATCTTTTTCATTCATGCGTTTAATCTGTCAAGCAGCCTGCCAAATCCGTCCATTGTCCCCTCGAACGCTGTGAGATGGAATCCATAATATGCTACACATTAGTTTTATATGAAAACTGGCCCTGTACTGTAAAAGTACACGGCCAGTTTCCCACAGTCAACACTGCAAAATCCATCTACACAATCATCTGAAGTTTTTCCAGTATCAATTCCAGCGTTAACTCATCCGTTGAAACAATCAGTTCCGCCTCCGCCATCTCACTCGGCGTTCCTACTCCGACAGCTTTCATTCCCGCACGGTGAATCGCTTCGATTCCCGTCTTTGCATCTTCAACGCCGATGCATTCCGTACAATCGCAGCCAAATTCATGCATCCCCGCTAAAAAAATGTCAGGAAACGGTTTTGCGTTTGGTACGGCTGCCGCATCAGCCACATAGTCAAATGCCGTATCCAGTCCCAGCTGCCCCAGTATAAACGGAGCGTTTTTGCTGACCGAAGCGAGCGCTGTCTTGATCTGATGTCCCTTTAGCTCCTCTAAAAATTGTGCTATTCCCGGCAGTATGTCCGATGATGATATCTGCTTAATCAGCTCCTTATAAATATCATTTTTCTTTTCCGCCAGCTTCTCTTTTTCCTGGATGGTATAGCTGTCACAGACTCCGCCGCAGGCTAACACCAGTTCCAGGCTTTCCATTCTTGAAACGCCTTTGAGCTTTTCATTATATGCTTCGTCAAAAGGAATCCCCAGCTCATCCGCAAGCTCCTTCCATGCAAGATAATGATATTTTGCAGAATCTGTAATGACTCCGTCCAGGTCAAAAATGACTGCCCTCAGTTTATTTTTCTCCATCCATTCGTACTCCTACCAGAAAATATTTGTTAAATATCAAATAAATGATAATAATCGGAAATACCGAAATGCATGCGGCAGCCATAACCTGATGCCACATGGTTCCGGCGTTTTGTGATTGAAAGCTCTGCAGGCCAAGTGTCAGCGTATATTTTGAAGCTGTCTTAATATACAGCATCGGCTTCGTAAACTCATTCCAGAATCCCATAAATACAAAGATTGCCTGTGTTGCTATCGTCGGCCTTGCTAACGGCATGCAGATGCGGAAAAATCTTGCATATCTGCCCAGCCCGTCGATGCTGGCCGCTTCTTCCACTTCCTTTGGGAAGTTCATAAAAAACTGCCGCATCAAAAAAATATTTCCGATATTTGCCGCTGCAGGAAGTATCAAAGCCCCGTAGGAATCCAGAAGTCCCATCCTCTGCAGAATCAGATAATTTGGAATCAAAAGTACCTGCGACGGAACCATCAGCAGCACGAGAAACGCATGGTAAATCTGATCTCTGCCAGGAAACGACAGCCTTGAGAGTGAATAACCGGCCATCGTGTTAATAAAGACATTGACCGCCGTTCCAATCACAGCAATGATAAAGGAATTTAAAAACCATTTTGGAAACAGTGATGACCGTCCAAATATATAAAAGTAATTGTCCAAAGACATATTTTCGGAAATCAACGTCATATTTCCTCCGACAATCTCTTTGAGCGGCTTAAAAGAGGCTGCGACCATCCATAAAAACGGATAGACCGTAACAACCGCAGCTGCAATCAATATCAGATACAAAAATATCCTGCCAATGTTCTTGTTTTTCTTCATCGCTCCGCCTCCCTAATATACTCTTTCTTCCCCGTTAGCCTTTTCCGCCAGCCTTGATATCAGCATAATAATGACCGCCAGAATAATAGCCAGCGTAGCCGCATAACCCATGGCATTCTGTGTCCCGAACGCATATCTGTAGATCATCAGGGATATCGTCAGCGTAGAGTTCTCAGGCCCGCCAGAGCCATTCGAAAAGATATATGCCTGATCAAACATCTGCAGTGTGCCGATGACGCTCGTAAGCAGCACATAGGTTGTGATTGGCCTTAAATACGGCACCGTAATATAAAAAAACTTTTTGAGCGGGCCAGCTCCGTCAATGTCTGCTGCCTCGTACATAGAAGCCGGCAGATCCTGAAGGCTTGCCAGATACATCGTTGTATACATAGGAATCGTGGACCAGATATTCATAAGCATAATAACTTTCAGTGCAAACTGCGGCTCCTGTAAAAAGTTAATCCCTTTAGAAATGATATGCGTATCCATCAGAAGCTTATTGATAGGCCCTGTAACATTAAACATGAACATAAAGATCATCGTCAGCGCGGAGCTGGACGTCAGTGTCGGAAGAAAATACACTGTCCTGAAAAAATATTTTCCTTTGATGCCGCTGTTTAATACAGACGAAATAATCAGTGCAAGCGCCGTCTGTATCGGAACAACGATGATGGAAAACATCAGCGTATTTTTTAATCCGATTCTTGCAATATTGTCCGTAAAGACCCTTTTATAATTCTCAAATCCCACAAACGTATATTCTTTTGTAAACAAATTTACTTTGTGGAAGGACAGATATACAACGTAGAGCACGGATAAGCCAATAAAAAACGCCAGAATGATAATCGCGGGTGTCAGGAAAATATAGCCCTGCTGGTGCTCTTTCTTTTCAAAGCCTGAATAATGGCGCTTACCTGATTTTTCTTTTTCCATAATCACTCTCTCCATCTATGTCCCCGCTATATGGCCGGCCGCGGCAGGCAGCCGGTTCCATACAGCATGGGCTTCTATTCGCTACGGCTTACTGCGCGTTTGCAATTTCACTGTTTGCCTGGTCGTCTACTTTTTTCATCGCTTCTTCCGCGGTCGCTTCACCCTTAAAAGCGGACGGTCCGAAATTTTGGTAATTGGAATTTATAATGTCGATCGTTGTCCCTTTCTGCCATGGAGTTGCAATTGCGGTCATGTCAGAATGCACTTTCCATACCGGATCGCTCTCTACATCCATGCTCTCAGCTACGTCTGCTCTTGAAGGAAGGCATCCGGCGCCGCTGCACCAGATTTCCATCCCATCCGCTCCGGTTGCATATTTTATCCATGCCTTAGCGAGATCCTTCTGGTCTGAATTTGCTGAAATTCCCCAGCCAACCGTAAATGCCATGGAATATTGCGTTCCTTTATAGGTAGGCATTTCCTTAACACCAAAGTTTACATCATAATCATTTTTCAGTGTCGTATATACCCAGTTTCCTTCTTCCATGATCGCAGCCTTTTCCGCGCCGAATGCTTCGCCATTCCATCCAAGGCCCAAATCCTGTGGTGTCTGCCAGCAGCCTTCTGCCACCATATCTGTCATAAATTCCAGATTCTTTACGATGCCAGGCTGGCTAAGCTGTGCTTTTCCTTCTTCATCAATAATGCTGTCGCCGTCCGCTTCCAAAATATAAAGATTTCTTGACATATCCATATTATAGGTCATCGCGGCTACCTGCCCTTCCCCGTATTCCGCGTCCAGCTTTGCCTGAAGGTCTTTTAAAAACTCTTTATAATCTTCCAGTGCGTCCGGTATGTCCTCTGGCTTTACTCCGACTGATTCCAGCAAATCTATATTGTAATAGGTCGCAAGCGTAGACACATCCTTAGGAATGCAGTACAGCGTTCCATCTGCATCTGTAAATGCATCCAAAAGGTTTTCGTAGTACTTATCCGCCTCCATCTCCGTTTTATCAAGCGGCTCCATCACGCCCAGCCCGCTGTAAAACGGGAACATGCTTCCATCAATATAAAAAGCGTCCGGCGCGGTATCCGCAACAAAATCAGCCTGTATCTGCGTATTATAATCTGTATAAACCTTTAACTCCACCTCTGCCCCGGTTTCTTTTTCAAATTCCTCAATCATCTTATTCAGTGCGGCGGATTCCTGATCGTTTCCTCCCCATGCGCCGATTGTAATTTTCTTTCCGGAAAAATCAGAACCTGACGCATCCCCGCCTGCATCTGTACCGCTTTCATTTTCTGTGTTTTCGCCCTCTGTGTTCTCGCCCTTTGCGTCATTTGACGAATTGTCTGCCTGACCGCCGCATGCCGCAAGGCTGACTGTCATCATTGCCGCTGCTGTAAGTGCTGCTAATCTTTTCATTCTCTCTTTCATAATAATTCCTCCTTGTTTGTTGTTTTTATTATTTTTTATTTATTGTTTTCAACATATGCATTGCTTCAGTCCAAACTCTATTCCAAAACGTTTTCGTATTTCTATTTTCTCCCAAAACGTTTTGGAAGTCAAGTAAAAAAAAGAGCTCTACATATTTTCGTCAATTTTTACAGTTATTTCATTAGAAATTTGGTACTTCTCACCATACACTTCTATTTCAGCCAGCTCTGTTCCCGTCATATTTTTTATGCTCATTTTTTGTCGGTCGATCTGTATCTGCAGCTTCTGGCCATGCCAGTAAAGGAAAAACTCCAGACTTTTCCATGTGTCCGGCAGCATCGGGCATACCCGCAGTTCCCCATGCAGCATTCGTACCCCGCCAAAGCCGTATACCACCGACTGCCAGATTCCCGCTATAGATGCCGCGTGAATCCCTGCGTCTGAGGTCTTCATATTTTCTCCGGCATCAATCCTGATTGCCCGCTGGAACAGCTCGTATGCCATCTTTTTATCTTTCATATCGCTTGCAAGAATTACATGCGTTGACAGCGACAAAGACGAATCATGCAGCGTTTTCGGTTCATAATAATCCCAGTTCGCCCTCTTCACCTCCAGCGGAAACAGGTCTTCCATTAAGAAAAACAGGATCATAATGTCCGCCTGCTTCGATACCTGCATCCGGTTTACCTGCTCCAGGTTATATTCCTTAAACAATGTGCCCACTTCCGGCGCCTCTTTATATTTTTTCAGGTCTATGACAGGATAGGTCAGATATTTCGAATCCTGGGCGATGACAAGATCTTCTTTGCGCGGCTTTGGCAGATAAATCCGTTCCCTCCGCTCCGTCCAAAGACGGTAAGCCTGATCCAGCCCCAATTTTTCGTTCAGCTTCGCAAAAATCTGCGGCTTCTTTTCTTTTAATTCGTCATAATACTGGATGGCAATGCCGATATTCCAATGCGCCATATAGTTTGTAAAAGCGTTATCATCCGCGTGCTCTTTATATTCATCCGGCCCCACAACATCATTGATATGGTACATTTGGTCCTTATCACTCCACTCCAGGCGGGATGCCCAAAAGCGGGCGGTATCCATTAACAGCTCGTATCCATAAGCATCCATGAAATCCTGATCGCGCGTAACCATGTAATATTGCCATACACCATACGCTACATCCGCCGTAATATGCTGTTCAATAAATCCCGACCATATTTTTGTAGGAAGCCCTGTGATAATATCCGCCGCTCCCCATACAGGCGTCACTTCACCATCATCCAGCCATGCGGACTCCCATGGAAACTGCGCCCCCTCATATCCGTTCTCCCGTGCTTTCTTATGGGCGCCTGGCAGTGATAAATAGCGGTACTCTTCAAGAGAACGGGCGATGGCAGGATCCGTAAATGTAAAATAAGGGAGTGCAAAAATATCAGTATCCCAGAATGTATGTCCCTTGTAGCCTTCCCCGCTCAGTCCTTTCGCGCCAATGTTCATGCGGTTGTCATGCGCCGGCGCCATCACGTACAAATGGTATTGTGCAAAACGAACAGCAAGCTGGTCCATTGGATTTTCAGAATCTATTACAATCGGCACTCTGTCCCATACGCGTTCCGCCCATACAGCCGCGCTTTCCCGTGCAAGTGTGTCATATCCGAGCATGCTGCTTTTTTTCAGGGCATCCAAACCGATCTTTTGTATCTGTTCTACACTTTTCCCTTGTAATTCCCGATCTCTGGAAGTATATACATTACTGATTTTTTCAATCACAAGCTCTCTGCCCGCCTCTAACTCACACGCATAAGCGCAGCAGATCTTCCTGCGGTCCATCTGTATGAGCTGCTTCATTTCATACGGCATGCCGTCCGCCTTAAAATCACATACCTGCGTAAATACAAAATCTATGCCCGACTCCGTCGTGGTCTGGCAGGCCTGCATATATTTCCCGTCATAAAAACGTTTGTCGCCTTCCGAAAAGTGCTGCACGCCGCTGTTTGTAACCGTGCCGTCGATTCCTGCCAAAAACTTCAGCCTGACACTGCCTTCCAGCGGTATCACCGTAATCTTTTGCGCTACCGTATGTAACTCTTTCATCGAAACAATTCTTCGAAACTCCATTTTCAGCTTTTCCCCTGCAGGGGCTTCCCATTCCACTGTCCTTAGCAGTTCCCCTGTTTTTAAATTCAGCTGACGGTTATATGCTCTTATGATGCCTTTTTCCAACGAAAATTCCTGACCATTGACTTCTATTGGAAAGCAGATCACATCAGCAGCATTTGGAAGCTCGGTTACCTCATTGTCATCAAATTTATTAAATGTTCCGGCTACAAAAAAATTTCTTTTCTCCCCCAGATATGTCTCTTCCGTAGCGCTGCGGATGCCCATATAACCATTCCCAAGGCACATCACTGATTCGCATTTTCCAAGATATCTGCTGTCAAATGCTTTTTCCCCAAGAATCCACTGATCCGCTTTTGAATAATCCATATTTGTTTCCATGTGTTCCTCCTATACACTAAAATATTATCTGGAATAAAAATTCATCTGGAATAAAAATTTATCTGGAATAAAAATAATGATTCGATATCAGTGCCATAACCACAAAACCCAGAATATCCAGCCCCAGGCACAATAACAGATCAATTTCCATTACCAGTGCCATAATAAAATCCAAAACAACTACAGACGGAAGATAGCCGCGCACGCTTTTCGCAAAGTCATTGGTATTTCGATATCTCCTTGCACAAATCCATGCCAGCACACATACCAGGACACCGCCAAGCAGCAAAAAGAACGGATTCACAACTGCCAGCAGAGAATTTTCATTTATTGTCATGACGGACATCCTCCCATGTTTTTTGATACACAACCCTGGTATTGCCGACCATGTCATGCAGCGTTCTCCCATCCTTTCGCACAGCCATCATAAGCAGGCTGACTGCCGCTGCACCCCATCCGATGACCGGAATGACATACATGGATTTTACAAGCTCCCGCAAGCCCGTATACAAGATCGGCGCTTTTCCTCCATTTACATCCTTACACCAAAGCCTGCCAAGATATTTTCCAGGCGTACTGCCCAAATACTCTGTAAATAACGCCCCATAAACAGCAAACAAAAATTTGAACAGAACATCCGCCTGCGCTGTGGATACCTGAAAGATCCCTATCATGATAAACTGAATCGGAATCATAACGATGATGGCATCCAGCAGCCCACATAAAACCCGCAAAGCCACAACTGTTTTCTTCATCTTCCATCCTCCTTTCCAAAACGTTTTGGTATTTTGAGTATATCTTACTATTTATACTTTGTCAACAAAAAAAGTACCAGAAACTGATACTTTTTGTTAATTTTTTTTTATTTTTTTTCGTTCAGCTGTCGTTTCCCTGATTACCAACTCATATGGCAGGAAAATCTCCTGCTCCACAGCTTCCCCATTCAGCATCTTCCAGACTGCTTCTCCGCCTGCCCGCCCCATTTCGATCGGAAACTGGCGCACAGTCGTAATTCCTTTATACACATATTTTGCGATCGGTATATCATCAAAGCCTACGACTGACAAATCCTGCGGAACTTTCCTCCCCATCTCTTCCAGCGCACGCACAGCGCCAATGGCCATTACGTCGCTGGCGCAAAACAGTGCCGTGATTTCCGGATGCTTCTTTAACAAAGCTTTTGTCTGTTCATAGGCTGTTTCTTCAACAAAGTCCCCATAACGCATATAATCCAGGCGAAGCGGTATCTTCGCGCCTAAGAGCGCTTCCACATACCCGCCGTAACGCTCTCCTGATACATCCGACATTTTCTGTCCGTTCAGCATCCCAATATTTTGATGTCCCAGCTGAATCAAATATTCTACGGCTTCCCGGGAAGCCTGCACATTATCTATCGTTATGCCGCACTTTTGCTTTCCTGTTACTTTCATGTCAATGAGGGCGCAGGGAATGCTGCTTTCCATCACCTCTTTATAATAGGGATCATCTGTCCGCAAACCTGTCACCACAATGCCGCTTAAATTTTTCTTTTTGCACATCTGCAGAAAGCTCAGTTTTTCCTGTTTTACCGCATCCGTCACCAGAAGCATAAATTCACATCCACGGGCCGTACACTGCTGATACAGGCCGTTAATAAAACTATATACAAAACCATTCTCATCCCGTGCTTTTAATTCTGAGGTCAGCAGCGCAATATTGATCTCTGCTTTTCCGCCCATAGAACGCGCATTCGCATCCGGTGCATAATCCAGCCTCTCTACGGCTTCAAATATTTTTTCTTTCGTCTTCTGGCTCACATCCGAATATCCGTTCAGTGCGCGGGATACTGTTGTGATCGACACACCTACTTCTTTTGCGACATCCCTGATGCTTACTTTCCTTGTATTTGTTTTTTTCATGCCTTTCTCCCCATGCATTTTTACGTTCTGAAGCCAGGCTGTCATCTTGAGCAGCAGTCCCAAGCCTGGCAGCAGACCGATTTTTTCTACATGATACCACAAAATACAAAAAAATACAGTAAGTTCCATCAATATTCAACTGTTTTATTCAACCTATATGCAACACATATACATGCAACACAAATATCTGAACTGCCACGCCTATGCAAAACTATTTAATGTAATCGGCAGGGCTTTGTCCTGTATAAGAATGAAAGATTCTGCTAAAGTAAAACTGATCCCGATAGCCGACCATCTCTGCGATATCCTTGATAAACAGCTCGCTGTCTTCCTCCATCAGCTGCTTTGCGCGTTCCATGCGGATGCCGGTCAGATATTGGTTGTAGGATTGTCCGGTATATTTGCGGAACAGCTTGCTCATATATGCCTGAGAGATTGCAAAAAGATCTGATATCTCCTTTAAAGACAGAGGTTCTGAGAGATGGCCGCTCAGATATACTTTAATATTTTCAAAAAATTCAGGAGAATCCACTTTGTAGTTTTCTTTTTCTTTTTCGGAGAACTGGTAATACTGGGTGAACAGGTTTTGACGCAGCATCTCCATGCTGGTGGAATAATAAAAAGCATCTTCAAACTGGTACTCTCTTTCAATCATGGATTCTTCTGCCGCGGTCTGTGTCCTTATAAAATTCAGTATCCTGCGCGCTGCCTGTTCCAGCCAGATCTGGGGCCTGCGTTCCTGTTCCCACTTTAAAAATTCTCTTGCGATACATTTTTTTATCTGATCATAGCGTTCCATTTTGGCATACTGTTCCATCTCCTGTATCAGTCCGGTAAGCGCTGAGCTGTCCAGGGATGCGAATCCCCCTGCCTGAAACTTTTTCTGATCCAGATCCACGGTCTGAGAAAATCCGACAGTACTAATGGAATTCAGCCAATAGTATAATTCCCGTATCTTTTCAGAGATTTCAGGTCCCTGAAAGGCTTCTCCGTAATAGATCAGTGTCGTATAGGATCCTTCCGTCTTCTGGCGTCTTTCTACCTCGGTCATATAGTCTATCAGCTGCTGTTGTCCGAGTACTTCTTTTGGTATCAAAAACAATTCTTCCATATTGTCGCGTCCGTAAACGAGATAGCTTTCCTGCATCGTGCCATACAGCTCCGGTTCTTTTGCCGGGGCATATCTGCGCGGAAGTCCATTTTCCCGTAAAAGAGCCGCGTAATACTCTTTATATGGAAAGTATTTCTGCATGTCCTCCAGCGCGGTCGTCTCTCCCATACATAATTTCCGAAAAATCCCCATCCGCCTGCCATAGTATATTTTTCTGAGCTTTTCTTCCACATTCCGCATCGTAATCATCATCTGAGACGGTACGATCGGCTTCGTCAGATAATCGAGCACACCGCTTCGAAACGCCTCTCTTGCGTATTCAAAATCCTCAAAACCGCTGATAATGACAAAGCATAATTCCGGCATCCTGCTGCTGGCCTGGCTGACCAGCTCCAATCCGCTCATCACAGGCATCTCCACATCTGTCAAAACCAGATCCGGCATCTTTTTTTCTATCATCTTAAGGGCTTCTTTTCCATTTTCGGCTGTACCGATCACTTCAAGCTCCGGGCAATGCTTTTCCATAATTTTGCAGATTCCCTGCACCGCTATCGCCTCATCATCCACTACGACAACTTTGTATCTGTTTCCGTTTGTATCCATTGTGAATATCCTCCTCACTTAAGGGACATATGTATCATTCAGTATAATACATGCAGCCGTAAAATACAACAGACAAACAAATTAGCAACTGCGTTCATTTATATTAATAGTAACGCTTCAGATAATCCTTGAACTGTTACTATTAATTTCTATCATAAAAAAAGACAGTCAAAAGACTGTCCTTTTTCATGATAGAAATTAATTTTAAGTTGTTTCATCTATTCACAAATTTTTAAATATGTAATCCAAATCAGTAATTACAATTTTAGTACCACTGTAATATTTGTTCATTATCTTTTTAGCTTTTGCATCTATTTCTGTCATTAATATCCTGAATAGAATAAAGGCATGGTCTTCGATGCAATCCATCAGAAGCAGTTTCTTTATTTGCCATTACACCGTGTTTTGAGAATTTATCGCAATATTCGTCTGATAAAAAATAGAATTTACCTTTTGTCATTTGCACCTCATAATAGAAAAGGACTCCGAAGAGTCCTTAATATTTTGTCCCTGCGCTTTTGTTACTCGCCTTACAGGTGGCGAGAAATATTTTGTCTCCGTGCTTTTATATGCCGCTTTACGGATAGCGGAAAATATTTTAAACCAAACGACTAATCGAAGAAATAACTCTTCTTATATACAATTATATATAAATATCAACAAAAATCAATTGTTAATATGCACAAAAATCTTTTAGCGCTTTCCACATGCGGGGCAGTCCGGAGTGCGTGCCGGCAGAGAGATCGTTCGAAACCTGGTGCTTAGTGCGTCGTAGGTCAGCAGCCTGCCCGTTAGCAGTTCCCCTGCTCCGAGTATATATTTTATGGCTTCCATTGCCTGCAGACTGCCGATGACACCGCAGACTGCACCCACAATGCCTGCTTCTTTTGCAGAAGGCACTGCTTCTTTTGGCGGCGGTTCTTTGAAAATGCAGCGATAACAGGGGCCTTGTCCTGGTATATAAGTCATAAGCTGGCCCTGGAATCGGATAACACCCGCGTGTACGAATGGTTTTTCTGTGTGCACGCAGGCATCGTTGATCAGAAATTTGGTGTCAAAATTATCTGCGGCGTCTATCACAAAATCATAGTCTTTGATTAAGTCTGCGATATTGCTCTGATCGGCATAAACCGGATAGGTATGCACAATGGTGTCCGGATTCAGGTTCTTAAGTGTTTCTTTTGCTGACAGTACTTTTTTTGTGCCGATACGGCTGGTGTCGTGTACGATCTGGCGCTGCAGATTGGACAGCTCAACCTCATCCGCGTCTACGATTCCAATCGTTCCCACTCCGGCGGCGGCTAAATACAGAGATGCCGGAGAGCCTAACCCTCCGGCGCCTATGATGCATATTTTTGCGTCTGCCAGTTTTTCCTGTCCCTGGATGCCAATATATTCCAACGACAGATGTCTTTCATAGCGTTTTTTCTGCTCGTTTGTCAGTTCCATATATTACCTCACTCTGCCAGCTGCAGCAAATGAATGAGCAGCAGCCAGGTCATTCCATAGTAAGCCACAACAGCTACGAGATCGTTAACGGTTGTAATAAGCGGTCCGGAAGCAACTGCAGGGTCTATTTTCACTTTATGGAACAGTATCGGAATAACTGTTCCTGTAATACTGGAGATCAGCATTGCAATCATCAGAGAGACTCCAATGCACGCACTGACCGCGAACCCAAATCCGAATCCTCTGCCCATCAGCAGAGCAATATAGCATCCGATAAAAACAAAAGACAGCAGGCCAAGTAAAAATCCATTGACGGCTCCTACACGCATTTCTTTAAAAATCAGATGCATCCTCTGCCCTCCGGTCAGATTTTCATCCATCAGTACACGAATCGTAACTGCCAGTGACTGGGTGCCCGCATTTCCCGCCATTCCAAGAATCAGCGACTGAAAGCAGACCACGATCGTAAGCTGTGCCACAACCTGTTCAAAGATCCCGACAACCGCCGAAACAATCATCCCAAGCACAAGCAGTACCGCAAGCCAGGGGATCCGTTTTTTCATGCTTTCCAGCAGCGGTTCGTTTAAATCCTCTTCTGCAGTCAGTCCGGCCAGCTTTGCATAATCCTCGCCCATCTCTTCATCGACTACTTCCACAATATCCTGCGACGTAATAACGCCGAGTATCTTTTTATCATTGTCCAGTACAGGAATGGAGTCTTCGGAGTAATCTTTCAGATCTTCAATACATTCATCTATCGTTTCTTTTGCATAGACATACGGATATGATGTTGTAATCACATCATCCAGCGCCATATATTTGCGCGCAATAATCAAATCCTTTAGATCAATCGCCCCGCAGAAGCTTTCATTTTCATCTACGACATACAATGTAGAAATATTGTCATTATCCGCCGCCTGCGTCACAAGCTCCTTCATTGCCCCCGGAATCGTAAGCCCCTTCTTGATAACAATGAAATTTGTCGTCATCTTGCTGCCGATTTCATCATCTTCGTACGACTGGATCAGGTCAATGTCATGCCGGGACTCCTCGTCCATCAGCTGGATTAATCGGTCGGATTTTTCATCCTCCATCTCATCCAGAATGTCCGCCGCATCATTCGCATCCATAGATTCCAGAATATCTGCGGCATTTTCCAATCCCAATTCTTCCAAATACTGGCTGACATCATCCTCTAAATACGTAAAAATCTCCGATATCGTCTCGTTGCCAAGCAGCTGATAAAATTTAATACGTTCTTCTTTCGTCAGTTCTTCCCAGACAGATGCAATATCATTCTCATGGTAGTCTTCCAGCTTCTTACGGATGACCTGCGGGGGCTCGCCGCTCTTAATAATCGCGATTAATTCCTTTTCATAATCTCTTTTCTTCGGATAATCCGGTTCCGCAGCATTTACATTTTTTTCTTCAAATTCGCCCATAAGAAACCTCTCTTTCCTCTGATATTGTGCAGTGTCTTTTATCGTTGTAACAGTTCAGATAACCCTTGAACTGTTACCTATCGTTCACATCCAAGCAGGTAATTTACAAACTGCTGCGCTGTACGCCCGGATATGCCGCCGTGGCTTAACTCCCATCGGTTCGCTTCCATCCGCAGCTCTTCGTCGCTAAGCGTAATACCCGCCCGGCGTGCCAGACTGATAACAATATGAAAATACTCTTTCTGGCTCGGTTTTGAATAATTAATCGTTACTCCGAAACGGTTAACCAACGACAATTTCTCTTCCATTGTATCTGATTGGTGCATGCCATTTTCGATCTTGATATCATCGCGGTCATTCCATGTTTCTTTGATCAGATGCCGCCTGTTGGACGTCGCATAAATTAAAATATTTTCCGGCTTCGTCTCTACGCCGCCCTCGATCACGGCTTTTAAAAATTTATATTCTATTTCAAACTCTTCAAATGACAAGTCATCCATATAAATAATAAAACGATAATTGCGGTTTTTAATCTGCGCGATCACATTGGACAAATCTTTGAACTGATGCTTATAAATCTCAATCATGCGCAGCCCCTGATCATAAAATTCATTGACAATCGCTTTGATGCTTGTTGACTTTCCAGTACCGCTGTCTCCAAACAGCAGGACATTATTGGCTTTACGTCCTTCTACAAACGCCCGCGTATTATCCACCAGCTTTTTCTTCTGTATCTCATAGCCGATCAGGTCATCAAGCATCACTTTTTCCATATTGTTAATCGGATGGAACACAACAGCGCCGCCTTTCTCATCCGAAGAAATCCGAAACGCCTTATTCAGTCCAAACATGCCGACTCCATAAGCCTTGTAAAAATCTGTAACAAAGGTAAAAAACTGCTCTTCATCGGATGCTTTCCCAAGCTGTGTGCTCAGCGCCCGTACTTTTTCACTGACATTCTTATTATACATCAGCTCCGGCTTGCCGATCGCCTTATAATCCGACACTCTTGTAAAGCAATCTATGCCAAGCTTCTTCTCCAGCCATCCAAAATCATAATCAAACAGCTCTTTAAACGCTTTAAAATCATTTTTGGCAAAATAATTGACGCTTCCTTCATGCGCACCCGTCTTTTCGCACGTAATGCTGAACGGATTCTCGTTTGTAATCAATAAAAAGGTCAGATAATCATGCCACAGATTTTTATCAAAACCATAGTCTGTCGCAACAACAAGCAGCCGTTTTACCTGGCGGTATATTCTTTTTGTCAGTTCTTCTTTTGCCTGCCTGTGCTCGTGCAAATCCGCACAAACAGCGCTTAATTCCATTAAAATTGAATCCTGCGGCATATCCCCGTACATTAATATTTTTGATACAATCTGATTCATATATGCCTCCGTCCTTCTTTCTTTTGTCAAAATCTTATTCCATGCATCAGGATGCCTGACATGGAAAGATTGTTTTTGATATTATACCGCAATAATAATGCCGCCATCGTTTGCATACATACTGCTGACGCCTGCCGTATCCAAAATCAATATCTTTTTAAAATTCATAAGCTTTTCTATCTTCTCTTTGACACGTTCCGCCCGTTTTGGACAATTGCAGTGCGCAATCGCCAATATCTGCTTTTCCTTGCCGTCAACATGTTTTTGAACTTCCTGCACCATACGCTCCAACGCTTTATTAATCCCCTGCGCCTGGCCAAGCTGACAGATTTCCCCTTCCGGCGTTGAACCCATCACCGGTTTAATATTCAGCACATTTGCCACTAATGCTTTCAGATTGCTGAGCCTTCCGTTTTTACGAAGCGTTTCCAATGTTTCCAGTACAAAAAACGTCCGCTGCTGCGCAATGTAGGCTTCTGTCTGTTCCACTGTTTGCTCAAACGTACATCCCGCCTCTTCCAGCTCCTGTATTTTCATCGCAATCAAAGTCTCTCCAATCGAAGCTGAGCAGGAATTAAACACATACACTTTTTTATCCGGATAATCGCCCGTAAACATCTGCTTTGCCGTCTGCGCGCTGTTATAAGACCCGCTCAGGCGTGCAGACAGGGTTACCGCATAAATATGGTCCGCTTCGCATTCGTACGCATCATAATACCTCTGCGGTGAAGGGCAGGCTGATTTCGGACAGTTTGGACTTTCTTTCACTTTCCTTAAAAATTCTTCCTGGCAAAAGCTCTCATCATCTACCACATGATAATCATCCACATCCAGCTCCAACGGTACGGACTGAAAATGTACATCCTGTTTTAATTCATCTGTTAATTCTCCGCAGCTGTCCACAATAATTTTATAATTCATAACTTCCTCCTGTATCATTTTAAATATATTTGCCTCATGCATTCTGTATCATCCTGATATTATTTGTATCATACATTCTGCATCATTTTGATTTTACTGTTATTGTGCCTTATGATAATCATAATCTATTATTTATCTCATTTTTACATAGTATTCATTACTACATGATAATAACATTAAAATCATCTTTTGTAAATAGATTTCAGAGGAATTTACAAATCCTATAATCCCGGGCTGTACCAGTTCAGATAACCCTTGAACTGGTACGCATCCGGCCATTGAAAATCGCTTCGCGATGGGCCGGATGCCTGCAGTCACTACATTTTCATACGGTCTGCGCAGTAAATGCGCAGACCTACCTGAACTGTTACACTGGCCTATTCCATGCTTATCTGTGAAAAATCTATTTCTAAATTTTCAAATATTCCCGCTTTTACAATATCGGAAAACAAAAACTCTTCAAACACGTCCTGTTCAAAATTATAAACAGTGACACGCTGGTCCATCGGATTCACAACCCAATATTCCCTAACGCCTGCTGTTCTGTATTTGAATAGCTTCACATAATAGTCCATGCGCTTACTGGATGGAGATACGACTTCCAGGATCCAGTCCGGGGCTCCCATGCATCCTTCCTCTGTAAGTTTGCTTTTATCACAGATGACCGAAATATCCGGTTCCACATAAGTCTTGTCGTCCGCATATAAAAAAACCGCAAACGGAGCCGGAAATATCTCACATCCCCCATGATTTTTTCCAATATAGTCCCGGATTCTAAATGACAGTTCCATTACTATCCTCTGATGTATTTTATTTGGCGTCGCCATCATATACAATTCACCATCTATCAATTCCGCTCTTTTTCCATCCGGCAAATGATAGATATCTTCTATTGTATACTGTACTGATTCTGTTGCTGCATCCATTTCATCACCATCCATTGATCATTTTTCAGACACGCTTTAAGGAAATATAACTACAAAAATATTCATCTGCATATCCGTCTTATAATATACCGTTTCCAGACCTTCACAATAATCACTGATATGATAATCTGTCAGAAAATATTCTTTTGCCTGTGCACACAGCTCTCTGCTGCTGAATTTTACCGAAATATTGCTTTTTCCCTTTTCATAAGCACGCTGGAAAATTTGTCCGAGTTCTGCGATTGCCGCTTCGTCCATCGAAGTAAAATATTTTTTTTCTTTCACAAAATAATTATCCTCCATCGACTGGCAGACAGGCAGCTCAAAGGATACCTGCGGACTGTGATCCTGCATCATTTCTTCAGTTGTAATATTCAAATAATCATACTCCACATATTTGACATCATTTTTTTCATCATCATGGTATTTGGAATTGCCCCAGGTCACATCCACATAATACCACTCTCCGTCCAGCTGCAGCAGATTCCATGCATGAGGTCCCCCTTTTGCCATGCCTGTGATAATTACACATGGGATATCCAGCCGGTCCATCAGATACTGCATGGCGCTTGCGTATCCTTGGCATACTGTTTCCTTCCCGATAAATACGCTGATAATATTTTGATTATTCTCCGATTTCAGATTATAGTCTACTTTCTGAATCAGCCTGCGGTAAATGGCGCGTACTTTTTCATAATCCGTCGCCTTGGAAAGTCCTTTGATATACCGTTTCACCTGCTTATCTATCTTTTTTTGCACAGAGGCACGCTCCTTCTGCGTCATAATATAATTTGGCGCAAAAGACATGACTTCCGTCTGCCCATTTCGCTGATACTGTGTATAACGAAAGCTCTCCACCCAAAACAAACCGCCATAGTCAGCCTTCACACAGTTAAAGATATCTTCCAAACGCCTGCCGTCTGACGTCGAAAGCGTCACTTCCTCTTCATGGTTCATGACAGCATCCAGCATCTGATCGTAAATCTTTTTTTCCTCATCATACAATGATTCATACGCGTACCTGCCCGCTGAGATACTTTTCACATCCTTCGGCAGATCCAGTGCATTCATCTGCTGTCTGAGCTCCATATTCTGGCGGACAGTGCTGACGACTTCTTCCACCGGACGTATAATCCCTGCAAAGTCTTCCGGAAGTGCACAGGCAGACAACGTCCCGCTGAAAACCGCCAGCAGCAGGCCGACCGCAAGTCTTTTTTTTATGTATATCCAATTTTGACTCATTCTATCATTCCTCTCCAACTTTTATCAATAAACGTTGTTCCTTCTTATAATAGCCTGATTTTGAAGGATTTTCAATTGTTTTTTCTGAAATTATACTCTTTCCTCACAGCCTATGCAGCACATGGCCTAATTTGTCTCTATTTCATTATATGATATTGAGTCCATGCGGCAATTATGGTATAATCGGTCCATAGCCAAGGAGGTTTTACTTATGAAAGCATTTCAGCTAACGGAACAAAAAGAATTTATGCATCTGCTGCTGCGAAGCGAAATCTTTGACAATTTTCTGCTGTCCGAAGCTTCCGTGCATACGGCGGTCAAATACGATATCGACGGCAGGCTGAACGAATCGTTTTTTTCAAAAGACGAACTGTCAAATCAGCAGCTTGATGATCTTACCTATATGCCTTACGGCAGACTGCGACCTGTTTTCTTTGAACTTATTAAAGGACGCACCACACCGACTTATTTTAAATTTGTACTGATGCTCTCTCCCTCCAATCTGCAAAAAACAATTTTAGCTTCTGGCACAGCGATTTCACCTGCTGATATTCTGGGTGTTTATTTGAATATCCGATATCAAAATGAAAGCCTGATGCTTACGACAGGCGTATCTTACCGCGTGTTTATTCCCGATAAAAGTTTCGAAAGAGAATGGGAAAAGTTTACAATAAATTTTCTAAAAAGAAATAACATCACTTTTTCGGAAATTTGAGCTTTTTTTCGCTTTACATTTTTATTTTCATATGCTATCCTTAGCGTAGGCTGAAAACAGTCATTAGGCTGAGGACAGCTATTCAGCTGAATGTTCAGCTGAAAACAGTTAATCAGCTGGAAACAGCTAATATGATGTGGAGGTACTGTCATGAACAAGGGTACAGTAAAATGGTTTAACAATCAGAAAGGTTACGGTTTTATCACAGATGAAGAAGGGAAAGATGTATTCGTACACTTTTCCGGTCTGAACATGGAAGGCTTTAAGTCTCTGGAAGAAGGCGCTTCTGTGGAATTTGAAGTAACTGACGGTGCAAAAGGACCGCAAGCTACCAATGTAACTGTAATCAAGTAGTTAAACGGAAAAATGTGCATTAATCAATCAACGGTTTTCAAATGTACATTATGATGTGATATATAGATTTTTAGATTATACATGCATATTTGACATACAGAATTTGATTATTTCACAGCAAAAAATCTGCCGACGGCAGATTTTTTTGTATGCTGTCAAAACGAAAACTCACTTCAACTATATTATCTATAATTGAAGTGAGCTTCTCCTGATGATATTATTTTATTTAAAGCATGATTATTTATAATTTACAATCTTTCCAAAATCAGCCTTTAAGCTGGCTCCGCCTACCAGTCCGCCGTCAATATCCGGTTTGCCGAATAATTCCGCCGCATTGCCTGCGTTGACAGAACCGCCGTACTGAATGCGTACTGCATCTGCCGTGGCCTGATCATACATTTCTGCGATACATGCGCGGATTGCGCCGCATACTTCCTGTGCCTGATCAGAAGTTGCTGTCTTGCCTGTTCCGATCGCCCAGATTGGCTCATACGCAATTACAATAGAAGCAACCTGCTCTGCTGTAATATCCTTAAGGTCAGATTTGATCTGCATCCGGATCCAGTCAAGCGTAATCCCCATTTCTCTTTGCTCCAAAGACTCACCGCAGCAAAGAATCGGCGTCAGGTTATTTTCCAGTGCTTTTTTCACTTTTTTGTTTAACATGCAGTCACATTCCTTGAAATAATCACGTCTCTCAGAATGTCCGATAATGACATATTTTACGCCTGCGTCTACAAGCATTTCAGCGGAAATCTCGCCTGTATATGCGCCTTTGTCTTCAAAGTACATATTTTCAGCGCCGACTGCTACGTTTGTGCCTTTTACTGCTTCCACAACCGGTACGATGTCAATTGCAGGTACGCAGTATACGACTTCTACTTCGTCACTGGCTACTAATGGTTTTAATTCTTCGACTAACTTTACGGCTTCACTTGGAGTCATGTTCATTTTCCAGTTGCCGGCTACAATTTTTTTTCTTGCCATGATCTTTCTCTCTCCGATCTTTATTTTCTATTGGCCTGTACATACTAAGCGGACAGTATATTATTTGTCGTTTGCTGCTGCTACGCCTGGCAGTTCTTTTCCTTCCAGGAATTCCAAAGAAGCGCCGCCGCCTGTGGAAATATGTGACATTTTTTCGCCAAATCCAAGTGTATTGACAGCTGCCGCAGAATCGCCGCCGCCGATAATCGTTGTTGCGTCTGTCTCAGCAAGCGCTTTTGCTACCGCGATCGTGCCTTCTGCCAATGTAGGATTTTCAAATACGCCCATTGGTCCATTCCATACAACAGTCTTTGCGGATTTTACAGCGTCTGCGAATAACTGCTGTGTCTTTGGTCCGATATCACAACCCTGTCTGTCTGCAGGCATCGCTGAAGAATCACAGATCTCTGTCTCTACCGGAGCGTCAATCGGATTCGGGAATTCTTTGATCGTTACGGCGTCAACTGGAAGCAGTAATTTTTTGCCGAGTTTTTCAGCCTTTGCGATCATTTCCTTGCAGTAATCTACCTTTGTATCATCTACAAGAGAAGTTCCGATCTCGTTGCCCTGTGCCTTTAAAAATGTATAAGCCATACCGCCGCCAATAATGAGCGTATCGCATTTTTCCAGTAAGTTGTCAATAACGTTTAATTTATCTGCTACTTTTGCGCCGCCTAAGATTGCTACGAATGGACGTACCGGATTTTCTACTGCATTTCCTAAGAAATCAATTTCTTTCTGCATTAAGTATCCAACAACCGCGGTGTCTACAAGCTGTGCCACACCCACATTGGAGCAGTGTGCTCTGTGAGCGGTGCCAAATGCGTCGTTTACAAATACATCGCACAAAGAAGCCAGGTCTTTGCTGAATTCTTCGCCATTTTTTGTCTCTTCTTTACGATAACGGGTATTTTCCAGTAAGATCACATCGCCGTCTTTCATAGCTTCTACAGCTGCCTTTGCATTTGCGCCTACTACTTCATTGTCCGCCGCAAATTTTACTTCCTGTCCTAACAGCTCGGAAAGTCTTTTTGCAACCGGAGCAAGTGATAATTCCGGCTTCGGCTCGCCCTTCGGCTTGCCGAGATGAGAGCAGAGAATCACTTTTCCGCCGTCCGCGATCAGCTTTTTGATGGTAGGAAGCGCTGCCACAAGACGGTTCTCGTCGGTAATCCTGCCTTCTTTTAACGGTACGTTAAAGTCGCATCTGCAAAGGACTTTTTTGCCTGCTACATTAATGTCATCTACTGACTTTTTATTTAAACCCATGTTTCTTTCCTCCAAATCTGAATTTACGTAACAAAGGCCCGGTCCTTAAGACCGGACCCTTTGTTGAGTCTTTCTTATCAATTTTCCTCGAAATTATGCTAACTCTGAGAAATATTTGATTGTACGAACCATCTGAGAAGTATAAGAATTCTCATTGTCATACCAGGATACTACCTGTACTTCGTACTGATCATCAGAAATCTTGCTTACCATTGTCTGTGTAGCATCAAACAGGGAACCGAATCTCATGCCTACGATATCAGAAGATACGATTTCGTCTTCATTGTATCCGAAAGATTCATTTGCTGCTGCCTTCATAGCTGCATTGATGCCTTCTACTGTTACGTCAGCCTTATTTACAACTGCTGTTAAGATTGTTGTGGAACCTGTAGGTGTTGGTACACGCTGTGCAGAACCGATTAATTTGCCGTTTAATTCCGGAATAACAAGGCCAATTGCTTTTGCTGCGCCTGTAGAGTTTGGAACGATATTTACTGCTGCTGCGCGGGAACGTCTCAGATCGCCTTTTCTCTGTGGGCCGTCAAGTGTCATCTGATCACCTGTGTAAGCATGGATGGTTACCATGATACCAGACTGAATTGGTGCATATTTGTTAAGTGCGTCAGCCATTGGTGCCAGACAGTTTGTTGTACAGGAAGCAGCTGAAATAATTGTGTCAGAAGCTTTCAATGTCTCATGGTTTGTGTTGAATACGATGGTTGGAAGGTCTTTTCCTGCAGGTGCAGAGATAACAACCTTACGTGCGCCGGCATTGATATGAGCCTGTGCTTTGTCCTTGCTTGTATAGAAGCCGGAACACTCCAGTACAACGTCAACCTTTAATTCTCCCCATGGGCAATTGTTTGCATCTGGGAATGCGTAGATCTTGATTTCTTTGCCGTCAACCGTGATGGAATCTTCGCCAGCAGATACTTTATCAGCCAGTTCGTATTTGCCCTGTGAAGAATCATACTTTAACAGATGAGCAAGCATTTTAGGGCTTGTCAGGTCGTTGATTGCTACTACCTCATATCCTTCTGCTCCGAACATCTGTCTGAATGCAAGACGGCCGATACGGCCAAAACCATTGATTGCTACTCTTACTGCCATGTTTGATTTCCTCCTAAACATATTTAAAATATTTTATCTATTTGGATAATATACCCAAGCTATTACCTATTTTAACCAATCTTTTGTAAAATTTCAAGTAGCATTCGAAACTTTATTAATTTTTTTTGGAAAATTGTTACATGCTGCAAAAAACCGCGGTCTGAACTTGCCAAAAAAGCATCTGATGCGGTAAAATAAAGAAAAACAAAAGCATTTTCAACCATCATGCATTCATCACAGAAAGGAACGTACTTATGTTTTGGGATACACACATGCACTGCAGCTTTTCCGGCGACTGTGACAGCTCAGCGCAGTCTATGGTCGAAGCTGCCATTACAAAAGGACTCGCTGGCATCTGCTTTACGGATCATTTAGATTATGATTATCCGGCCAACCCGCAGCATCCGGTTGTTTTTGAATTTGACCCCCGGGAATATGACCGCGTCATGCACGAACTGCAGCAGCAGTATGCTGACCGTTTTCCGGTCTTACACGGCATCGAACTTGGCCTGCAGCCGCATCTGGCGCAAAGGCATACACAGCTTTTACAGGATTATTCTTTTGATTTTGTCATAGGTTCCTCCCATGTAGTACATGGCATGGATCCTTATTATGCTTCTTATTATGAAGGCCGCACCGAACGGGAGGCGTATGAGTTGTACTTTGTCTCCATTTTAGAAAATATACGGGCGTTTCACGATTTTGATGTGTACGGACATATTGACTATGTGGTACGCTACGGCCCAAATAAAAATGCATGTTATTCTTATCAAATGTACGCGGACATTATTGATGAGATTTTAAGGGAACTTATTCAGCTTGGAAAAGGAATCGAAGTAAATACTGCCGGATTTAAATACGGACTGGGGCATCCGAATCCGTGTGAGGATATTTTGAAAAGATACCGTGAACTGGGCGGAGAAATATTGACGCTCGGAGCGGACGCCCACAAGCCGGAACATATCGCATATGATTTCGACCGTCTGCCGCAGATACTTGAAGCATGCGGATTTACCTATTATACGGTATTTAAAAACAGAACGGCTGTGTTTATCCCTTTGTAATCTCTGCATTGCGGGTATCTGTCGTGGTTATTAATTACCGTCATTTTCCAATCATCTGTAATGATAAAAGGAAGGGGCTGCCAAGCGTCCCTTCCTGAATGAAATCCGCGTCTCATATTATCTTATATCATATTATCTTATATCATAGATGGATTCTGTCCGTCGTCCAAATCCTGCATATGCGCTTATGCATCCATGTCAGCAAGAAGCTTTTCTACCGAAGCAAGCTTTACGCAAAGCACAAAAATCTTCGTCGCCTCTACCATTTCTTCCGGTGTCGGAAACGACGGTGCAATCCGGATATTGGAATCTTTCGGATCGTTTCCATATGGATATGTCGCTCCTGCGTCTGTAAGCACCATACCAAGCTGTTTGCATTTTGCCACAATAGATTTGGCGCATCCTGGCATCGACTCAAAAGAAATAAAATATCCTCCTTTTGGTTTTGTCCAGCTGCCAATGTCAAGTCCTGTAAGCTCTTCCTCCAAAATTCCAAGCACCGCTTCGAACTTCGGACGTAAAATGGCCGCATGTTTTTTCATATGCGTCTTCATGCCTTCAATATCTTTAAAAAATCTGACATGGCGCAGCTGGTTGATCTTATCGTGTCCGATAATCTGGGTCGTCATATATTTTTTTATAAATTCCATATTTTCCAGAGATGTTGCAATTGCAGATACGCCTGAACCCGGAAAGCTTACTTTGGAAGTGGAGCCGAAAATATAAACCATATTCGGATTTCCCGCTTTTTCACACTCGTCCAAAATATTTAAAATCTCATCCTGCGGATCGTCATATAAATGATGGATGCAGTATGCATTATCCCAGAAAATACGGAAGTCTTCGGCTTTCGGCTTTAAATGTGCAAACCGTCTTACAACCTCATCGGAATAGGAAACGCCTGTCGGATTAGAATATTTCGGTACGCACCAGATGCCTTTGACCGCTTCATCATTGTTGACATACTGTTCAACCAGATCCATATCCGGCCCGTCTTCCAGCATCGGTATGTTGATCATTTCTATATCAAATACTTCTGTGATTTTAAAGTGTCTGTCATACCCAGGCACCGGACACAAAAATTTTACTTTGTCCAGCTTGCACCAAGGCGTAGAACCGTTGACGCCCTTTACCATCGAACGCACGACTGTATCATACATGATGTTCAGGCTGGAATTTCCGCATACAATTACATTATCTTTTTTCTGAACGCCGAGCATGCCGGCCATCATACGCCTGCATTCTCCAATTCCATCCCAGTCGCCGTAATTTCTCGTATCATTGCCAAGCACCGTATTCATATCCGATTCATCATTAATCACGCTCAGCATCGGCATGGACAGCACCAGCTGGGACACTCCCGGCTTTCCTCTTGCCATATTAAACGAATGGCCTTTCGCTTCTTCCGTTTGAAACTGCTGTTCCAGATCTGTTTTTAAAGATAATAACTCATCTTTGGTCATATCTGCATATGTTTTCATTAATATATCATCTCCTTCTACTCTTTATCAAACATACCGGTTCATTATTCTGCGTAAAACCGGCACTTGTGCTTTATTATATCACACCCTGTTCTTTTTCAAAAGCCTGGATGTTAAATTTTATATTACTGTCACCGAATCTTGTAACAGTTCAGATAAGCCTTGAACTGTTACCGAATCTTGCCTCTGATCCTCTGCAGTGCATTATCCACCGCTTTCGGCGTCTTTCCCATATGCTCCGCAATTTGATGATAGTTCATTCCATCCAGATACAGCACAAGCACCTGATGCTCCATGGGGCTTAACCGCTCGCTGGCTTGTTTCAGCAGCAGCCTGATCGTTTCCTGACTGATAAATAATGTCTCCGGGTCTGACGTCTGGGGATGACTGCCTGTTTCCAGATACGCGCCGTCTTTTTCCTGCCTGGCATCCAACGGTATATACGTATTGAGGGGCGCATGTTTTTTACGCTGAGAAGCTTCTACCGCTGTATACATTTGACGATTGATACACAGCTCTGCAAAATGATAAAAAGACACCTCTTTATCCGCCCGGTAATCTTGAATCGCTTTAAACAGCCCTATCATACCCTCCTGAATCAGGTCTTCTGTCTCGCCGCCGATCAAATAGAGGGCATTTGCCCGCTTGCGCACCAGATTTTTATATTTTTCCATCAAATAGTCCATGACATTCGTCTGTCCATTCCGCAGCTGTTCGATCAGATGTTCGTCTGTTATATCCTTGTATTTATCCTGTTCCATATAGCTCCTGTTTCACTGCATTCTCTGTCTGACAATTTCATAAGCAAGAACGGCTGCGGCAGCCGATGCATTTAAAGAGCCTATCTCACCCTTCATAGGAATCGAAACGTTAAAGTCGCACTGTTCTTTCACAAGCCTGCTGACTCCTTCTCCTTCATTTCCAATGACAAGGCCGATCGGTCCGGTCAGATTCTTCCCATACACCAACTCTCCATCCAGATCGGCGCAGACAAACCAGATTCCATGTGTTTTCAGTTCTTTGATTGTCTGACTCAGATTTGTTACTTTTGCAACCGGTGTATAATTGACCGCTCCCGCAGACGCTTTTGCGACAGTCGCCGTCAGTCCGGATGCATGCCGTTTTGGAATAATGACGCCGTGTGCGCCTGCCAGATTTGCCGTTCTTATAACCGCTCCCAGATTATGCGGATCTTCAATGCTGTCCAGCATAATAATAAACGGATCTTCGCCCGTTTTTTCTGCTTTTGCAAGTATATCCTCAACTGACGCATATGCATATGCTGATGCTACGGCAATGACTCCCTGATGTTTTTTTGTCTCAGACATCCGGTTCAGCCGTTCTTTATCTACAAAATGAATGACCGTGTTTTTTTTCTTCGCTTCCCTCAAAATAGTCTGTACCGGCCCATCCTTGCATCCATCCAGCAAAAACAGACGGTCAATCGTTTTACCGCCGCGAAACGCTTCCAGAACAGCATTTCTGCCTTCTATCTTTGATAAGGACGCATCAGTGTCAGGATCGTATGTTGTTCTCTGCATATTCTGTTCCTCTTTTTTTGATCTCTGTTAATTCTAACCTTTCATCGGATTTTACTCATAACGATTGCGTGTTTCCGTGCCGGTATGTTCCTTTGGCGTATAACCCTGCACAGCGATTCTTACAAGCTCCAGTAACCGCTGCATACTGCCGTTCAGATATAAATACCCCATCAGCGCTTCAAATCCCGTTGCTCTGCGGTAATCATTCACAGATGCGTGTTTCGCCGTTGTGTATGACTTGGCATTTCGTCCCCGCCTGTAAATACGCAGTTCATCCTCTAAAAGCAGCGGCAGCAGCGTTTCGATCATTTCAGACTGTGCCTGCGCCTTTGCAAAGCGGCTGGCCTGCTGATGCAGTTTGTTCACCTGACGGTTTCCCTGTCCGACTACGACCGAACGGATGATGAGTTCATATATCGCGTCTCCGATATAAGCAAGCGCCAGCGGCGAATAGGTCTGCAGATCCTGTTGTTCCAATGCAAACTCTTTTCTGATATATGCATCTAAATCATAGGTCGTCTCTGTTTGCTGATCATGCACGTTTCCACGTAACTCCTTCTCTTGTATCTTTTAAGATAATGCCTTTTGCCGCCAGTTCATCCCGAATCTGGTCTGCCTTTGCAAAATCTTTGTTTTTCCTCGCTTCCTGCCGTTTTTGTATCAGTTTTTCGATATCGGCATCCAATACCTCTTCTTTCTGTTCGATCTGAATGCCAAGCACATCACACAGCGTTTTTAATCTGTCATAAAGTTTTTGCAGATATGCTTTGGTACATTGCGCTGATATATTTGTATTGATATATTTCACAAGCTCAAACACAGCTGATACCGCATCAGCCGTGTTGCAGTCATCTTCCATCGCAGCTTCAAACTTGTTCCGGAACTGGTCGGAGCCGGCAAGCAATGCTTCTTCCTCCGCGGTCATTGCCTCTGCTGCCGCTGTTTCTTCCTGATTGGAAGCTTTTTCCTGATTGGAAACTTTTTCATGATTAGAAGCTTTCTGTAGTCTTGTAATCGTTTCCGCCGCGGTGCATATTCGTTCCAATCCGCTTTTTGCCGCTTCCATCAACTCCGCGCTGAAATTCAGCGGACTTCTGTAATGTGCGCTCAGCATAAAAAACCGCAGTACCTGCAGATCATACTTTTGCGCGATATCACGTACGGTAAAAAAATTGCCCAGTGATTTTGACATTTTCTGATTATCAATATTTAAAAATCCATTATGCATCCAATAATGTGCAAATTCCTTGCCACTGGCCGCTTCCGACTGGGCGATCTCATTTTCATGATGCGGAAAAATCAGATCTTCTCCTCCGGCATGAATATCAATCGTATCACCCAAATATTTTTTGGACATCACAGAGCATTCAATATGCCATCCCGGACGGCCTTCTCCCCATGGTGATTTCCAGGCAGGTTCTCCTTCTTTTTTCGGCTTCCAGAGTACAAAATCAAACGGTTCTTCTTTTAAATCTCCCGTTACTTTAATATCACGGTGCCCGGCCTGCAGATCTTCCAGATTTTTATGCGACAGCTTCCCATATGAAGCAAATTTACTTGTTCTGTAATAAACCGTACCATCCGCTGCCGCATATGCATATCCTTTTTCAATCAAAGTGGAGATCATTTCGATCATGCCGTCGATCTCCTCGGTTGCCAGCGGATGCACGGTAGCCGGAAGAATATTCATATCCTGCATATCCTTCTTGCATTCTGCAATATAGCGCGTGGAAATTTCACTCGCCTTGGCGCCTTCCTCCTGCGCTTTTTTGATGATCTTATCATCCACATCCGTAAAATTTGTTACATACCGAACCTCATAGCCTTTATATTCCATATATCTGCGAAAAGTGTCAAACACGATCATCGGTCTGGCATTTCCAATATGGATCAGATTATAAACGGTCGGGCCGCATACATACATCCGTACTTTTCCTTCTTCGATTGGCGTAAATATTTCTTTCTGTCTCGTTAATGTGTTATAAATTTTCATTGTCATTCCTCTCCAAACATCTTTATGATACGCCCTGCTGCTTCGGACAGCCGCCGCAGCCGCCGCACGTCCCATCATCAGACGCAGCCACCGCAAAGCTTCCTTCATACATGGAAGAAAGCATACATACAGCATATGCCGCAATTCCCTGTTTTGTTCCGGTAAATCCAAGCCCTTCTTCTGTAGTCGCTTTTATATTCACCTGGTTCTTTTGTATATGAAGCGTATCTGACACATTCTGTTCCATTTGAGTAATATATGGCCGCAGCTTTGGCTGCTGTGCTACAATCGTAACATCTATGTTTTCAATCACATACTGCTCTTTTTCCAGTAAAACGCGCACATGCTCCAGCAGCTTCATACTGCTGATGCCGGCATATGCTTCCTCTGTATCCGGGAAATGCCTGCCAATATCCCCAAGCGCTGCGGCTCCCAGCAAAGCGTCCATCAGCGCATGTACTGCCACATCCGCGTCTGAATGTCCTAAAAGCCCCATTTCATACGGGATTTCCACACCGCCGAGTATCAGGCTGCGCCCCTTTGTCAGTTTGTGAACATCATATCCCATTCCTACACGCATACACAATTCCTGTCCTTTCTGCTGTCCTTAGGTGCATGCACTGCACACATTTTATTTCATATATTGATCCACATTGCTGCTGTCAACTTTTTCAAACGGCACCCAGACATATTTGCCGTCTTCCGAGATTCCTTCCACTTCCTTTGCAGATTCCCCCGCAGCAAGCGCCGCTGCCACTTCTACCGCTGCCTGCCCCTGGCCGCTGCCTGGCTGATATACGGTAAAAGCCATCTCTCCGTTTTTGATCGCCTCGCATCCGTCCGCAGTTGCGTCTACGCCAAGAATCATCATGCTGCCCGGATCTTTTCCGGCCTTTTTACACGCGTTTATCACGCCTAACGCCATGGCATCATTGTTGCAAATGACGCAGTCCGCTTCACGTCCTGTGCGTAAAAACACATCAAACATCTTCTCAGCCTTTTCTTCTGACCAGTCCGCTTCGTCTTCAAATACGTAATTGATTGTTTTTCCGCTCGCCTCCAGTGTCCTTTTTATCCCTTTGGTACGTCCTTTGGTTGCCGAATGCTCATTTGGCCCCTTGATCAGCACTACGTTAATTTCGCTTTTGGAAGCCAGCTTATCAAGTACATACTGTGCCTGAAACTCGCCTGCCATAGCATCACTGGAACCTACATACATATATGCGTCTTTTTCCAGATTTTTATCATTTGGACAGCTGTTGACAAATATAATAGGAAGGCCAGGCGCGCTTGCCTTTAATTCCACTGCTGTGTCCACATCTATAGCTCCGCACAATATAGCGCTGTAGCCGTCCGCGGCTGCTTTCTGGATCTGTTCGACCTGATTTTCAATTACGTTTTCCGCATCCACCACTTCCAGCTGAATCCCTTTCGCCTGCGCTGCCTGCTCCGCACCGCCCGCCAGTGTCAGGCGAAACGTATCCATCTGGCTGATCGTCATCAGCATTTTCATCCCTTTGGCAGAGTCACCGCCTGATTTTCCGCATCCGCACGCAATCACCGCCGTGCCAAGGCAGACAGCTAATGCGTGTGCAATTCTTTTTTTCTGATCCGCATTCATCCTATGTCCTCCCCAATCTTAAAGATTTCAACCTGATGCGCCAGTTCCATAGCTGAATCTGTCAGTTCTTTCGCGCCGCTTGCCACTGACTCACTGTTGCCTGTAATATGATTTGCCTGTTCCACCATCGTATCAGAAGATGCCAGTATTTCTTCTGAGCTTGCGGCCTGTTCCTGTGATATCGCGGCAACATTGCTGGCAACTCCGTCTACCTGTTCCACCTGGTCGATCATCTGCTGTACCAGGCCATTGACTTTATCAATATTCTCAAAAATATGGTCAAATGTCTGCAATGCACCGTTTACAAGCTCACTGCTGCTGTTAATGCTCTTTGCGCTGTCACTCGCCTGCGAAACCGCGTCTTTGACCAGTCCGTTAATCTCGCTGATCAGTTTTTCAATATTATGCACAGAATCCGCACTCGTCTGCGCCAGCTGTCCGATCTGCGTCGCCACGACTGCAAATCCGCGTCCTGCCTCTCCGGCTCTTGCCGCTTCGATCGTGGCATTTAAGGAAAGCAGATTCGTCTCATCAGCAATATTCCCAATCACATTCGTAATATTCGTAATTTCTTCAGATGCATGTCCGACTTTGTCAATTGCTTCCTGTAATTTCATGACAGATTCATTGATATCCTGCATCGCGCTGCTCACATTCTGCATATCTGCTTTTCCTTTTTGCGATACATCAACCGTTTCCTTCATCTTGTCATTTACCTGAACGCTGTTTTCCCTTGTGTCCGCTACTACAAGCGCGAGCGTTGTAGCGTTCTGCGCGATCTCATTGACAGATATCGACAGCTGTTCCACTGTTTCATTTAATTCCCGCATAGACGCGCTCTGCAGTTTGGACGCGTCATACATCTGCCCGGACACATCGTTGCTGTTATCCGCCTGTGTCTGCAGCTTGCCGGATACCCCGTGAATCGACGCGATCATACTGCGCATCGTAGCCGCGTATTTTTCCATACAGCGTCCCATTACACCGATCTCATCCCGGCTGCGCGTTTTGATATGCACGGTAAAATCTCCATCCGTCATAGCCATAATTGCCTTTGTAAGTGTCTTTACCGGCTTGATGACAACATAAACAACACGTTCAATGATAACCGCCAGCAGCAATACACTGATAACGCCAATTATAATCATTGCCGTACGGATATTATCTACATCCTTATAAACAACTTTTACCGGAATATATGACACGAGAATCCAGTCTGTTCCCGCGACTTCTTCAAAAGCCGCCATATTTCCATCAATCTGCACCGTGCTGAAATCTTCTTCCCTCAGCTTTTTTGCCACATCCTGCAAAAATATGTCCTTTGATTCATCCAGTTTGACAGACAGCATGCTGCTGTCCCGGTGCGCCAGTATCGACATGTCCGTACTGTTGACAAGAAACGCCTGTGCCTGTTCCATGCTTACAAGGCTGCTGACAATGATACTGATTTTTTGCAGCGATAAATCCGCGGAAATTACTTTCATCTTTCCGCTGCGGTCATTTAAAATCCCGCAGGCGCTGATCACCGCTTCCCCGGCCTCATTGGTATATGCATCTGTAAATCCCATATTGATACGGGTGATGCCCTGCTGATACCAGACGGTCTGCGTTGGATTGCTCTCTGTTTTTTCAGATCCTGCCGCTGTCATCATCTTGCCGTCCGCATCTGCTACATACAGTCCCTGCGGATAATTATCATTATAGTTATAATATCCGTCTAACAGCAGCTGCAGCTGCTCATCGGAAAGCCCCATCGTCTCAATGCTCTGCTTCACAGCCCCCAATCCGGACAAATTCTTTTCCAGCCATGCCTCGATCTCGCTGACCTGATTTTCCACAGATGTACTGAGCAGATTTTCAGAAGACTCTTTCATCGTCGTACGTGAAATCACATACGATATTCCTACCAGAACAACGACTATCACAATGACAACCGGTAAGATAATTCCAAGCAGCTTTGTCCGGATAGAAATAATTTTCTCCTGTTTCATTTATGATCCCTCCCCCAAAAATTACAATGATATAGCTATTTTACCACATTTTTCACAGAAAGAAAATATATATATTTTTTTCTTTCAGATTCAGAAAGTACTTGATTTTTCTCAGTCTCTGTTGTAGAGTATTTTTGTTATATACAGTAATTTCCACAGCATTAAAATAAGAAACGGATAGTAACAGTTCAGGGATGATCTGAACTGTTGCAACGGATACGATTGATTTGGATAAAAGGAGACGATTGACATGAAAAAAGAACCGTTTGTAACAAACGAACAGCTTAAGGAGATTGTAAAGCAGTTTCCAACACCGTTCCATTTGTATGACGAAAAAGGGATCCGTGCAAATGTGCAGGCAGTAAGAGAAGCATTTTCCTGGAACAAAGGGTACCGGGAATATTTTGCAGTAAAGGCAGAGCCAAATCCGTTTATTATTAATATTCTAAAAGAATACGGCTGCGGCTGTGACTGTTCTTCCCTGACAGAGCTGATGCTGTCGGACGCGCTTGGAATCCGCGGGGAAAATATCATGTTCTCTTCCAATGAGACACCGGCGCAGGAATTTCAGTTTGCAGACAAGCTGGGTGCGATTATCAATCTGGATGACATTACGCATATTGATTTTCTGGAACAGACGATTGGAAAAATACCGGAAACGATCAGCTGCCGTTACAATCCCGGCGGTGAATATAAAGTCAGCAACCGCATTATGGATCATCCGCAGGACGCAAAATATGGGTTTACAAAAGAACAGCTGTTTGAAGGATATCGGATCTTAAAGCAAAAAGGCGCAAAGCGTTTTGGGCTGCATTCCTTTCTTGTCAGCAATACGGTTACTAATGATTACTATCCGAAGCTGGCAAAAACGCTGTTTGAGCTTGCGGTAGAAATCAAAGAAACACTGGGCATTACGATCAGCTTTATTAACTTGTCAGGCGGTGTGGGTGTCGCTTATGAACCAAAAGATCAGCCAAATGATATCCGCGTCATCGGAGAAGGCGTCCACAAAGTATTTGATGAGGTATTAGTTCCGGCAGGGCTTGGCGATACTGCGATTTATACGGAAATGGGACGTTTTATGACAGGCCCTTACGGCTGTCTTGTCACAACCGCTATCCATGAAAAACATACGTACAAAGAATATATCGGTGTCGACGCCTGCGCGGCAAATCTTATGCGCCCGGCGATGTACGGCGCTTATCATCACATTACCGTAATGGGTAAGGAAGATGCGCCATGTGATCATAAATATGATATTGTAGGTTCGTTATGTGAAAACAATGATAAATTCGCGATCGACCGTATGCTGCCGCAAATAGAAAAAGGCGATCTGCTGGTCATTCATGATACAGGCGCGCACGGCTTTTCCATGGGATATAATTATAATGGCAGGCTATGGTCAGCGGAAATACTGTTAAAAGAGGATGGTACAGCGGCTTTAATCCGCAGGGCACAGACTCCGAAAGATTATTTTGCAACCTTTGACTGTTTTGATATATTAAAAAACATGAAATATCCTGAACTGTCATAACATATTATCCTAACAAAAACTGCCTGTCTCACGATTTTCACAGGCAGTTTTTTTCCGCCGTCCCTAACATGAGTTTCTCACATGGGCCAAAATCATCATGGCCAGCTTAAAGGTCATTGCATCTTCAAATTTGCGGATATCCAGCCCAAGCCGTTTTTCCAGTCTCTCCAGCCGGTATACCAGTGTATTCCGGTGCAGGTACAGCTGTCTGGCTGTTTCGGAAATATTCAGATTATTTTCATAAAATATCCGTATCGTATGCTGCGTTTCTTCGTCTAAATCATCCGGCAGATTCCTGCCAAATACTTCATATAAAAAGGTGCTGCACAGATCCTTCGGAAGCTCTGCGATCAGCCGTCCAAGGCCGAGCTTATCATAGGCAATCGTATCCTGTTCCGCAAAAAAAGTATGCCGGATACGCAGCGCAGTGAAAGCTTCCTGATAAAGTCCCGCAAGCTGCGCGAAGCTGTCAGCCGTTGTACTGTAGCCGATATGCGTCTGTACAAGCGCCTCCGCACGAAGCGTATCGACCAAAGTCTGGGCAAAGCGTTTCAGGCTGGAAGAAATATTGGAAACATCTTTCATGAGCAGCAGATGGTTCTCATCCAGTTCACAGCACAGGTCCCGTTTATGCCCTGCAAACGCCTGTTCCAGCAGCTGATAAGCATAAGAATCTGTAAAACCATCCTCACATTCAATGACAAACGCAGCCCATGTAGCCGCAGACAGCTTTAGCTTCTTAATTTGCCGATTCAGTTCGGAAGCAGTCAGGGAGCCGTTGACAAGGCTGCGCACAAAACTGGCTTTCGTTATGGATTCTTCCTGCGATTCCAGCAAATATCTGAGCTGGCAGACAGTCAGCCGTCCAATCGTAAAAGAATCCGGTGCATAATTCAGGACAAGCAGCACATAAGAAAGGATACCGGAACTGAACACTTTAAAATAATGGAACATGCCCAATGACTGGCTGTCTACATTCGAACGAATAAATTCCAAAATGCTGCCAGCCAGATCTGACATTGTATCTGCGAACGTATTTGCCGCATTGGTATGGAAACACGAAGCGGCGCAAGTTCCCTCCGCATCATATAAGATCATGGGAATCTGCGAAATTTCTGTAACTTCTTCAAGCATTGCCTGTAATTTCTTCATAAAATTGCCCCCGCTTCCAAATCATAAACTGTATGTATTATACCACAAATAAGAAAGGAAGCCAATACCGGGTTGGTGGTATTATGCTTCCTTTCCTATTATAATTGTGACAGAACCGATCTTACAGACAGGTCCTTTAGGTTTTAAAAGTAATATGCCTGCTGCTGCAGGACTTTTGCGCAACGATAAAAATTTGATAATTATAAAGTTTCTATTAATATAAAGTCTCTATTAATATAAAGTCTCTATTAATAGAGTTTCTATAATATAGAGTCTCTATATGGAAATAATGCCTGTCTGCAAAGACAAAGCATTATCTCTTTCATTTAGTTTGTAATTGTCAGCTCTGTATCATGGTCAAATACATGAATTTTTTCCGGATTCAAAGCAAGTGTTACATGGTCGCCAAGGCGGGCAGTTGTAGAAGATTCTACTTTTGCACTCATATTTGCGCCGCCGATCTGGAAGTACAGGATTACTTCTGAACCAAGCAATTCGTATCCGGTTACGTTAGAATCAACCTTTGCGGCATAGTTGCTCATTTCATAATCAGAATCACCCAGGTCTTCCGGACGGATACCCATGATAACAGTTTTTCCATTGTAGCCGCCGTCAACTAATTTTTTCGCTTTTGCAGGCGGCAGGGCAATTGAGAATTTATCAAAGTTTAATGTAACATCAGAGCCGCTTACTTTACAGGTAGCATTTACAAAGTTCATCTGCGGAGAACCGATAAATCCGGCTACAAATAAATTATTTGGCTGATTGTATAATTTCTGCGGAGAATCTACCTGCTGTACAACACCATCTTTTAATACAACGATTCTTGTACCAAGTGTCATAGCTTCTGTCTGATCATGCGTTACATAGATGATCGTAGCTTTTAATTTGTGATGAAGCGCAGAGATCTCAGTTCTCATCTGAACTCTCAGCTTTGCATCCAGGTTGGATAACGGCTCATCCATCAGGAATACTTTTGGATTACGCACGATCGCACGGCCCATGGCAACACGCTGTCTCTGACCACCGGATAAAGCCTTTGGCTTACGGTCTAATAACTGCTCCAGATCAAGGATTTTAGCAGCTTCTTTTACTTTTTTATCAATTTCATCTTTTGGCACTTTTCTCATTTTCAGACCAAAAGCGATGTTATCATATACCGTCATATGCGGATACAGAGCGTAGTTCTGGAATACCATTGCGATATCTCTGTCTTTTGGCTCTACATCATTCACACGTTTTCCGTCAATTACCAGATCACCGGAAGAAATATCTTCCAGACCGGCAACCATACGAAGCGTTGTAGATTTACCACAGCCGGACGGCCCTACGAAAATAATAAATTCCTGATCTGCGATTTCAAGGTTGAAGTCTTTCACAGCTTCAAATCCGTTTGGGTATTTTTTGCAGATGTGTTTCAATGATACACTTGACATTTTTAAATCCTCCTGTTTTGTAATATAATTTTATTATGTTTTCCTTCGAACGATTGTGTCTTTACACCAATCGCATCAAGAGCTGTTTTTCATTTACAAACAATACTATAGCAGAACTGTTCAGATTTGGCTATAGGGGGATGTTCTAAAGATCATTCAGATAAGGTCGGGAATTTGACGAAAATCGGGTGAGACATTTGAAGAATCCGTCAGAATGACAAAAAAAAGGTCTTCTTTTGATCAAAATGACGAAAATCCGCCGATCAGTCGTTTTATGATAACAGTTTTGATGTATAATTTTTTTTATTGCGGGCAAACTCCATGTTAAATGCCAGAATGTTTCTCAGCTGCATATTCTGATATTTATAACGCCAGCAAATACAGAAAAGAGGTGCTTACAATGAAAATCACATTAAACGAAGTACTGGACAGCAAAGGTATTTCACAAAACCAAATGGCAAAAGATACCGGCATTTCCACTTCGACACTGCGCAATTTAAACCATAACCGGACAACACGGATCAATTTCGATATACTTGAAAAAATCTGTACCTATCTGGATTGTAAGATTGAAGATATCCTTTCCTTAGAAAAAGAACCAGCCTGAACAATATTACTATTCACGGCCTATTACCGCTCATAGTAACGGTTCGGGGCCATATTTAAAGTTTTGCTGTGCAAAAAGATTGACAAAGCGCGTAAAACGTAATAATATTAAGGTCGGACACGCAAATCCAATTAAAAATAAGGAGAGGAATAAACTTATGAAAATGAGAAACAAATTTCTGGCATTGTTTTTGGCAGTCTCTATGACATTTTCTACAGCTGCATGCGGAAGTTCTGATGCTAATAAGCTTAAATTCCCGGGTATATGTTGTCACTACGCCCGATAATCGTCGTGCTT
>CAOKJJ010000030.1 GCA_948468465.1 uncultured Eubacterium sp.
AACAAAAAAATGCAAATATTTCATATCTTTTTCATTCATGCGTTTAATCTGTCAAAAACAACTCTTCCCGGATCATCTACAAAAATGCCAAACGACCCGCCGTTTTTTCTGCTCAGAATTAAAAAATTGTGCGCCCCGTACAGGGAATGCTTATTTTCCAGATGAAACGGATCATCCGTCGCATAACTGACATAGGAAAATCCACGCTTATTGATCCCCCGCACCTGTTCCCCTAAGCCGTAAACAACATCTTCATCGTCCATCCGACAGGACAGCTGTATGCCTGACTCTGACTGTATCAGCTGCATCAAATGAAACGGCTGTGCACTCTGCGCGGCAGACTGAACAACAGCACCCGTTTCCAACGGGTGTCCAAAACTGTATTTTTTGATCATAATAAATTCCTCCTCACAATTTCAGTATAGCAAGCATCTCCCATTTTATCAAGAAATATCTCCCCTTACAGCTGAAGCGCCTCATACACCCGCAATATCTCTCCCACACTCCATGCCTGCGCATAACACCCTCTGGAAAAAGACGGCTGGTTCCCGTCATATATTTCCGGCAGCTGTCCGATACATCCTTCTCCCAATGCACTTTCCAGTACTTCCAGCTGGCCTGCCACTTTTTTTACGGCATCTTCCTCATAGTTTCTCGTTTTCAAATAAGCCAGATAATAAGCGCCCAGAGGAAAGACCCATACCGTCCCCTGGTGATACGCCAGATCACGTTCCATCTGGCTGCCGCCATACGTTCCGTGAAACTGCGCGTCTGCCGGATCCAGCGTACGCAGTCCATATGGTGTATAGAGCTTTTCAAAAACAGTATCCACGACCTGCCGCTCCTTCTCTTTATCCAACATCGTAAACGGCAGCGATACCGCCCAGATCTGATTGCATCGGATCTGCTCATCTGCATCCGTACCTGACAAAACATCCTTCAGACAATTATTTCTGGCGCACCAGAATTTTTCCCGAAAACTTTTCTTCGTCAGCTTTGCCATCGCACCATAATCATCCGCAGCTTTACCCGCACTCCCGTCTGCCTTAAGCAGGCTTTCACACTCTTTCATAATGCATAACGCATTGTACCAGTACGCGTTGATCTCGACCGGTTTTCCATGACGCGGTGTCGGCAGAATGTCTCCGATCCGCACATCCATCCACGTCACCTGATCCAGTTTTTCTCCCGCAAACAGCAGTCCGTCCGTATCCATATGGATGCCATAACTCGTTCCATTTTTATAACAGCATATAATTTCTTCCATAACCGTCCATATTTCCCGTAAAAACTGGATATCCTTAGTCTTATTTATATAAAGATACACTGCATGGATATACAATAACGCCGCATCCGCCGTATTATACTGCGGCTCATTCTGCCCCTCTGGAAACAGGTTCGGCATCAGTCCGTCTTTACAGTAAGCCGCAAACGTCCGCAAGATACTCTTTGCCGTTCCAAACTGTCTTGTCGAGATGCAGCATCCTGCCATTGCGATCATCGTATCACGTCCCCAATCCTCAAAAAACGGAAATCCAGCCAGCATCGTCTTTCCCCCTGTGGATTCCCGCTCTGCAATAAACTGATCTGCACTTTTTACAAGCATCTTCGCCGCTTCGCACCGCATACCGGAAACACGAGCCAGTTCCCTGCGGTAAGCCTCCGCCTCTTCAAACACCTGATCAGCCGTAATCCGATTTCCCTTACCGCAAACCGCCTTACTATAATACTCCTTCTGATCATCTGCCTTACCATAATACTCCTTCTGATCACCTGCCTTACCATCATACGCTTTCCCATCATCTGCCTTCTCATAATACGCCTTCTCATCATCCGTCTTTTCCATATAATATAAAAGCTCCAATACCTCACACGTATGCCCCGGCACGTGTTTTATAATCCTATGATTCGCATGCGTAATCCCTTCACACATCCTGCCATCACACGCATCCTGCGCATAGTACAAGCCTTCCGTTACAGCCTGCGGAAAAGAGCATACTTCCCCATTCGTCTGAAAAAAGACCGACAGTCCATTCGATGAAATGCACCCATCTGTCAGCGTAAACTGCTGATCACGTCTTGGACTGCTGCCCTTTGGCACAAACTGCAGCTGCGGCGTTACATGCAGCGACACCTGATGCGCACTCTGATTATCAATCCAATACTTCACCGCAACCAGATTTTCCCCCTGCCGCATCGCGATCCGCTTTATAATCTCCACTCCATCCACGTCATACACCCATTTCGGAGCATCCTCAAAACAAAACGCCGACAGCCTCACATGCCCGTCCTCATTACGTCTTTCATCCACATACTCCTGACTGGACAAATACACATCCCTTTTCCCATCATCGCGCACAACCTGCTCTTTAAGCCTGTGCACCATATTATATCTGTCATTAGGCGCGTGCAGACAAGCCATCAGCAGCGCATGATCATTCCTCGTATTCGACCCAATCATTGACGCGCCAGAAAATCCACCCAATCCATTTGTAAGCAAATAACAATTCTCCTGCCCTCTCTCCCTGGACACCCAATGATGCCTTCCATAAACAAACCTCATACCACACCTGTCCTCCCCTCACTCTTCCTGATACCTGCGCACACTCTCATTCATAGCCGCAAGAAACTGCTCCGCATCAATCGTATGATACAAAAGCTTTGGCAGCTCTTCCATCAGCACCTGTTCCTGCAGAATCGAATTCCACTGGAACTGATAATTAGGTATCACCGTCTGCCTGTTATTTACCGCATGAATATAATCTCTTTCCAGCGGTGTCATATCTTCCCGCTCCTGATTTAAAAAAACTTCCACCTGTTTTTTCGTCTGCAGTGTGCGGAACTTTAAAAATGCAGCCGCGCCTTCCTGCACTTCTTTTGGATAGCTGGAAACAATCCCCCATCCTGAAGACTGCGCGGACGCAACCATCACGTTTTCCGGAAACGGCGCGAAGCCAACGGTTTTTGCCTTATCTTCAAACTGCAGCAGCATCCAGAAGCCATTTGGCAGCATCGCTGTCTCTTCATTGGCAAACTGATGATACGGCACGTCAAAATCCTGATAGATTCCATCCGTATTTGTATACTGGTATATCTGTTCGAGCATGCCCACCAAATCGCGGCCTGCCTTTCCATTGTAATTTTTCGGCAGGCGCTTTTGCATAAATTCCTGTCCCTGCGTACTTGTGCCAAGATAAACGGTTGCAAACAGCATCGGCGCCCAGGCAGTTCCAGCCGTATGCAGTCCGACCGGAGTCATGCCGGCCTGTTTTAACTTTTCGCAGCATGCAAAAAAATCGTCCCATGTGTTTGGAAACTGATGGATTCCCGCTTTTTGAAGCATTTGTTTATGATAAAAAATGCCAGAATAGGAAAAACAGTTCGAAGCCGTAGGGCACACATACAAAGAACCATCCGCTTCCCTGCATGTTTCCAGCATTTCTGTTTCAAAAGCTTCCTTCCATTCCGGATCCTGATCTATCATAGGCGCCAGGTCTGCAAGACGATGGTCCGCAAGCATCAGCTCATAAAATGCCGGTGAAAAGCATACATCCGTAATCACAGCCGGCAGCTCATCCGCTGCATTCCAGCGCTTCAGATTCGAACGGTATTCCCCGGACGTAATTGCCATCCATTCCACGTCCGCCTCATAGACGCCTTCGTATGCTTTATTAAATGCATTTACAAGATCTTCGTTTTCTCTTTTTCCTGTCGCGGCATCAATTAAAAATATAATTGGGATTTTTACCGGCGTATCTTTTGGTGCATTGGGAATCTGCTTCTCCCTGTGCCCGCACCCGGCAGGCAGCAGGAGCAGGAACAGCGCGAGCAGCGCCGCCGTCCTTCGATTCCTGCATCTGTATGCTTGTCCGGCATGTTTGCCATAGTTTCCCCGTTTTCGTCCTGTTTCTGTCATTTGTCAGCTGCCGCCTCCTTCCGTCTGCTGCAATGGCACGCGTATCGTACAGCATGTGCCCTGTGCATCCGACGTATAATAAAATGCGATTTTATCCTCGTATTTCAGCCGCAGACGACTGACTACATTTCCGATTCCATATCCGCTTTCCTGTCCTGGAAACGCACACCGCACAGCCGACAGATCCTCTGTCACCATCATCTGTATCAGCTCTATCACTTCCGGCTGCATCCTGGCTCCATTATTTTCAATCTGGAACACCATCTTTGTTTCCTCCTGCCATACCCGAATCCATATCCGGCCATCCTCGTACATTTTGGCAAATCCGTGCTTGATCGCATTTTCTACTAATGGCTGTAAAATCAGCTTTAATACCGGAACCGTTTTGAGCTGTTCCTCACAGGAGATCTCGTACTGAAACAGATCGTTATTGCGTATTTTTTGAATCTCCATATAACTTTTTACATGTTCCAGCTCATCGGAAACGGGAATCACATCACTTCCTTTGCTCAGACTTACTTTCATAAACTTGGACAGCGCCTGAATCATTTTCATCGTGATTTCCTCTCCGTTAATGCGCGCAAGCATATATATGGTATCTAACGTATTATATAAAAAGTGCGGATTGATCTGATACATCAGGGAACTCAGCTCGCTTTTGCGCAGCGCCCGTTCGTTTTCTTTTACTTCCTGCACTAGCTGTTCAATATTTTTTACCATATTGTTAAACGCGTTGCCGATCGTATCCAGCTCGGTATTGGTCCTAAGCTGCAGACTGCTGGAAAAGTCGCCGCCTTCAAATTCCTTCATTGCCTGGCTGATCTGGGTTACCGGCTTTGTAAACCTTCTGGAAAAATATACGCTGCAGATCACCGCCAGCGCTGCGATAGCCGCATATACAATCAGCAATATGAGCAGATTCCGCACAACTACGGTCTGAAAGATTGCATCCGGTATGAGCGTCGCCGCCGTATATCCGCTGTTTGAAACGTTTTGAAATATCACCGTGCCCAGTCCCTGCATATAAAATCTGGCCTGCGCATGCCCTTTGGCCGCATATTCCAGTATTTTCTTACTAAGGTTTTCTTCCTGCTTTTCAGAAAACGCATAGCTGTCTTTGTGAGTCTGAGAGCAAATCCTGCCTTCTGTATCCAGGATCATGCAGATGCCGTCTTCTTGTGCCGCGTCTTTTAATATATTTTGAAAAAACTGCCCATTGATCTGAAAAAACAGCATGCCAGGCTTATGGTGAAATTCCATATTCCGCATATAGCGCCCGATAAAAAGATAATTGCCTTCCCGGTCAAATACCCTGTCTTTCGTCCAGATCCAGCAGGTCTTAGAGTACCCGTCTCCCAACGCTTTTATTAAGCCGCTCGCGCAAACCTTCTCATAGCTGGTATTTCGATAAGCCTGCAAATAGAGATTGTTTTTGTTGTCTACATAAATGTAAGTCTCCAAATATTTCAAATCCGCATAAGACAGCATCAGCTCCAGCTTTTCCTTTTCAATGTCATCTGGTTTACGGCTGCGCAGGCTGTCCTGAATTTCCTGACTTTCCAGGCAATGCTTCATGACCGCGTCTGTTTTTGCATATTCACTCTGCAGCAATACCGCGATACGGTCGTTCACATACGTATATTGATGAATTGTTGACTCATATACGGTTTTTCCGAGCAAAATGCCAATGCCGATGCCTGACAGCGCCATCGCGATTGTAAGAAGCGTTAAAACGTATTTCAAAAAAATACTTTGTATCCCATGGATCTTTTTCATGTTTCGTGTTCCTTTTTATACTCACTTGGCAGCATTCCTGTATACTGCTTAAATACTTGCGAAAAATAAGACCGGTTGGGAATGCCTACTTTTTCACAAATGACGGAAATGCTGTCTTTTCCTTCGACAATCAGTTTTTTCGCAAGCTCCATGCGCATTTCCAGCAAATACTGCTTAAACGAAAGGTTCTGCGTATTTTTAAATACCCTGCCAAAATATACCGGATTTAAATATACTTCTGCCGCGACAGCTGTTAAAGAAAGGTTTTCATCATGAATGTTCTCATCTATATAGGCAAGCGCCTTAGACATATATTCGCTGAAAAATGCAATGTCCCTGCTTTTTGCACTCCGCATTCGTTCTTCCACGGCCTGTCCAAACAGTTTGTAGCAGATATCGATCGCTTTCATCATGCTTATCCGGTTCAGATTCGTATATAAATTCTGGAAATTATGTTCCAGTTCTTTTGTCAGTCCATATGAATCCTGTAACATAAATTCTACCAGAACCGCCAGCCTGTGTATATATTTTTTCTGACTGTTTCCCTCCTTTTGTTCCGGCAGAAAATAGACAAATTTAACCATCGCTTCTTTCAGCTGTGCCTTATCATTTCTGCGAATGGCATTTACCACCGTCTTTTCAACATCTGACAGCGATATCTGTTCCTCACGCAGTTCCTCCTGGCGGTTCGCCGTAAAAGCGTTCGCTCCCGCTTCGCTCGCTGTCTCAAAAAAATGAAGCGCCTGCCAGAAGCTTTTTTTCATTCCCGAAAAACCCGGATGCTCCCCGGATATTGCCGATACAACCGGACTTTTCAGCTTTTGGGCAGCTTCTTTTAATATCTTTCTTACATCTTCCACACCGCCCTGTATATCAGTGGACAGCAAGAATACATGGTTCCCATTTTCCATTTCCATGCTTTGCATTCCATATTGATCCTTGAAAATCTGTTCCAGATACCGAAACAGACAGGTGCGTTCTGTTTCATAATACAACGGATCCGTAATTTTATACGAAATGTCAATATCCGCGCAGACACAGATAAAACGCTGCGTCGCGCGGATTTCCCGGTGCAGGATTCTAAGGACTTCCTGCATTTTTTCATCATCCAGGCTTCCCTGCAAGTATTTCTGCGTCATGACCTGCAGATAATTGTGCTGATCACCGATCAAAATGCGTTTGAGCTTTTCACGTTCCTGCGCACTTTTTATTTTATCCATGCATTTTTCGTAGACCGACCGCATCACATCCTGGAGCTGTTCTTCGTCAATCGGTTTTACGAGATAAGAAAACGCTCCTACTTCACATGCTTTTTTTGCGTATTCAAAATCCCGGTATGCGCTGATCACTACAAATACCGGCTCTTCTCCCTCCTGCCTTGCCGCTTCCATCATTTCCAGTCCGGTCATTTCCTTCATGCGGATATCCGTCAGGACCAGATGGGGATGTACTTTTTTAATGACCGCAAGCGCACGTTCACCGTTATCGGCAAAGCCTGCGACCTGAAATCCCATCTGCTCCCAGTCATAGGTCTGAACGAGTCCCTGAAGTGTGATTGGTTCGTCATCTACGATTACCATCTTTAAAAGTTCCATCTGTGGCTCCTGGTTATATCGTAATTCTATTCCATAACAAAAACGGCCGCACTGATGCCTTTAACGATTACCGTACCAGACACTGTGCCAAAGCCGCAAACATCTGCCTGCGTATCTGTGACTACCTGCTTGTATGCACCTGGCCCCAATGTAAACAGCATCGGGTTTTTGCCTGCATGAAAAACGACAGTCACATTTTTCCACGCATCTGTTCCTTGTATGCCTTCCATCGTATATGCAACTGTTCCCGGCGGCAAATCTTCCTGAAAGCGCGCACGCATACGTACCTGCGGCGACAGGTCATAAAATCCGGAAAAGCTGCACCGTATTTTGTGAAGTCCCCGATAATAACGGGTTAAAGCTGTAAAACGGTACATGCGCTGCCAGTCGAGGCAGTTTAATTCTTTGGAAAGATTGTAGCTGTTGTCCTCTCCCTGCTTGGTCCTGCCTGCCTCTTCTCCTGCCTGCATAAACGGGATCCCTGCACTAAGCTGTATCATCGCTGCCGCAAGGCGGTTCATAGACAGAAGGTCTTCATGCATCGTTTCATAGTCTCTGTCTTTTTTTACGGAATCCACAAGCTTATCCCAGAGCGTACTGTTATCATGTGCCGAAACATAGTTTAAAATCTGCGCCGGAGACGGAGGCTGTGTCGGCTCCTCTTTATCAAAAAGTCCAAGAACCGCACGCCGGACAGCTTCCTCCAGATCCGGCTGTCCATTTACAAACCCTGGTATTTCAAGCTTGTCGTACGGGCCTTTTACGGCGTCTCTCGTATCATCGTTAAAGACGGCGATACGGGACAGCCGGTCGATATGCTCTTTATCTGCCGGATAGCTGCCTTTTGGCAGCGGACTGTCAGCCGCGGACCATGGTTCCCCATAGAGAAAAATCTGCGTACCGCCGTCCAGGGCATCCAGCGCCTTTCGAATTTCATTCATTGTTTCCGTATCATGCAGCCCCATCAAATCAAAACGAAAGCCGTCAATATGATACTCCCTGGCCCAGTATAAGATAGAATCTACCATATATTTGCGAAACATCGGCCGTTCGCTTGCGGTATCATTGCCGCAGGCGGAGCCGTCCGCATATGTTCCGTCTTTGTACAGGCGGTAGTAATAATAAGGGACCGTATGCTGAAAAAAGGAGTCCCGAAAGCTTGTATGATTGTATACAACGTCCATAATAACGGAAATCCCGGCTTTGTGAAGCGCCGCTGTCATTTCTTTAAATTCCCGTATCCGTACTTCCCCATGGAAGGGATCGGTAGCGTAAGAGCCTTCCGGGACATTATAATTAAGCGGATCGTACCCCCAATTGAACGCGGCGCATGTGCGTTCATCTACGGAACCATAGTCAAATGCCGGCAGCAGGTGAACGTGGGTAATCCCAAGCTGTTTCAGGTAATTGACGCATGTCGGATGAATCCCGTCGTTATTTAACGTCGTATCTTCGGTAAAGGCCAGATATTTTCCCCTGTGCGCTTCGCTCACGCCGCTGGCAGGATCATGGCTGAAATCGCCGATATGCACTTCCCAGATCTGGCTTTTTCCAAGCGGATGAAATACATGCCTGTCGTTTTCCCAGCCTGGCGGATCCGTACGCTTCAAATCCACGACCATGCTGCGCGTTCCATTGACGCCGGCTGCCCTGGCATAAATATCTCCGGTTTCCGCCGACTGGCCGTCTGCCGTCACCGTATACGTATAATACAGGCCGTGCAGATCGCCTTCTACTGCCGTTTTATAAATGCCATGCCCTTCCCGCTGCATCTGTGTGCAGAGCAAAAGCCTGCCTCCTTCCTGTACGCTGCCTGTCGTATAAAGCTGCAGGGAAACCTCGCTGGCTGTAGGCGCCCATACCTTAAATACCGTACGCTCCCTGCTGTAAACAGCGCCCAGATCATTTTCCATATAAGCATACTGTTCCTGAAACTGCCTGGAGTCAAATATTTCCTTCCATTCACCTGCCGTCATAATATCCTCTTTCCGCATTTTTATCCTTTTACCGCACCATCTGCCACGCCGCCTACGTAAAAGCGCTGCATAATGACAAAAATAAACGCGATCGGTATGGAAACAAGCACGCTGCCTGCCGCAAACCGTGTATAATAATAATTAATAAACTCTCTGTCCAGCATTTTCGCAAGACCAATCGCAACCGTATAATTATTGTAATTATCTCCCATAATAACACTTGCAAAAATATAGTCTACCCACGGCCCCATAAAAGAAGTCAGCGCCGTGTAAGTAATCATCGGTTTGGAAAGCGGCAGCACAATGCGGTAAAACACCTGAAACTTTGTCGCCCCATCCAGCATTGCCGATTCGTCCAGCGTCTTTGGAATCGTATCAAAAAACCCTTTTAATATGTAAAAACCAAGTCCCGCGCCTCCGGAATAGACTAAAATAAGCGCAAGCAGCGACTGGCTGATGCCAAATCCTTTTAAAATATAATAAATCGCGATCATAGACATAAATCCTGGAAACATGCCAAGTACAAGCGCAAGATTCATAAACGGCTTGCGGAATTTAAAGCGCAGCCTGGATAAGCAGTATGCCGTAGACAGCGCAAATACCGTAGAGATCGCACACGAACAGACAGCGACAAAAAAAGTATTTGCAAACCATCTGCCGAAATAAAACTGCTGATCTGTAAACAGATTCACATAATTGTCAATCGTAAATCCCTTCGGCCAAAAATAAGGCGTAAACGAACCTGCCTCCGCACGGAAGGAAGTCAGTACGACCCAGAGAATCGGCATAATCCAGATCACGCTTAAGACCGCCAGCGCGGCATGAGATACTATCGTATCTATCGTTCTCTTTACTTTCATTATGAAAAATCTCCTTCCTCTTTATATGCTGCTGTTCTGCGGTACGCCAGCAGGGAAAACGTGGCTGACAATATAAATACAATAATGCCGATCGTCGACGCATATGAATATTCTTTTCCTGTTGTCGTCAGCTTATACAGCCATGTGACAAGCAAATCCGTCTTTCCTGCCTGAAAATAATTCAAATCCGCAGGTCCTCCCGCCGTCAGCAGGTAAATCACATTAAAATTATTGATATTGCCGATAAAGCTTGTAACAAGCGATGGAGCGGTTACAAACAACACATAAGGCATCGTAATCTTCATAAAAATCACAAACCGGTTCGCACCGTCTACCCTTGCCGCTTCATACAGTTCCTTCGGAACATTCATCAAAATCCCTGTGACCGTAATCATTGTAAATGGAACGCCGATCCAGAAGTTAATGACAATAATCGTAATTCTGGCAATCAGAGGATCTTTCCAAAAGGAAATCGGATGGCTGATAAGCCCCATATTCTGCAGCAGCACATTTACCGCGCCTTCATCCTGGAGCATAGTGCTCATCGTAAGCAAGGTTACAAACTGCGGTACCGCGATTGAGATGACAAACATCACTCTCCAAAAGCTTTTAAATCTGACGTTTTCCTTATTGATCAGCAGCGCCAGCAAAATGCCTCCGATATAGGTTGTAAACGTCGCGGCGACAGCCCAGATTAACGTCCATCCAAGAATCGGCCAGAATGTCTTTGCAATCGTACTGCCGGCTCCTAACATCGTCCAGAAATTCTCAAGACCCACCCACGTAAACAGATTGCCCGGCGGCTGATGCGTACTGTCAAAGTTAGTAAATGCCACCAGTATCATAAACACAAGCGGCAGTATCGTAAACAAAAAGATTCCAAGCAGCGGCAGGCCCATAAGCGTAACATACAGTTTTGCATCCAGATACTGCCGCAGCTCCTGTTTTAAATTTGGAATCCGTTCCCCGTTTTCCTTTAATATCTGCAGTCTGTAAGCCGACAGCACGCTATTGCGGTAGACCGCCAGAAAGCCGATCACCACAAATACTGCCGCAATGCCGAATAACAAAAGCAGCATGGAATTATCCCCATCCTGCAGTACGTCAATGCCAAGCGTCTCATCATACACCCATCCCTGCTGCGTATCTCCCAGGTTTCGCAAAGACCAGATCGCCTGCGCGCCATACTGTATCATATATACTATAAAAGCCGCTTCTGCTGCCAGAAATAAGATTCCTTTGGCAATCTGCTTATTTGCCAGATTACCGAATCCCATGATCAGGAAAGAAAGCCTTGTTTTCAGATCTCCTTCCTGAAATGCGGTCTTTAATCCGTTTTCTTTGCCGTTCATCTTTTTTCCTTTCCGGCAGCCATCCTAAGTTTCAAACGGCTGCCAATGATGCTGCAATAATGCTGCCTATCCTATTTTCCGTAATATTTTCTGTCCTGCTACCCTAATTTTGACAATGTATTGCTCACCATTTTGTCCAGGCTTTCTTGCATGTTGTCTCTTGTGATCGTCTGATTCATCAATCCTGCGCCAAATGCTTCAGCCGGCGACCAGAAATTTGCCACCTGCGGAATAGATGTCTGCATAATGGATAATTTTGCCTGATTCGTCAGCGCCTGCATAGCCTCATTATCTGCATCGGCAGCAATCGTATCTTCCATCAGTTTATTTGTAGAAGATCCCGGCCTTAATTCATAACGTGCTTTCAGCGCTGTTTCACTGTTTGTCAGATACTCCGCCAGCAGCATTGCCTCCGCCGGATATTTCGTCTGTGCGTTAACGCCCGTCAGATTAAAGTTCATCATGCTTGCCAGCTGAATCGTGGAACCGTCATCTAATGTAACTTCCGGCAATGTCGTTACGCCATAGTCTTCACCCAGATACCCTTTAATCAGCTCCGCGTCCCAGGTACCGGTAAATGTCGCTCCAAGTGTGCGGTTTTCAAACGCCTTTAACAGCACCGGGCCATCCTGATTCGCAAATTTTTTGCTTGCCGCCAAATCCGCCAGATAATTTCCAACGAGCAGTCCTTTTTCATTATTGAAGTCACATTTGTCCGCCTCTGTGCCGCTCTCACCGAACAGTCTGCATCCTGCGCCCTGAAAAAAGCAGGAGCTGTACCAACCATTGTCAATATCCATCGAAAAATTCAAAACACCGTCCGGAAGCTCTTTTTCCATCATCGTATTTAAACTTTTCACTTCTTCTTCCGTATACATGCTCTTATCATAAAACATTACAAACGTTGTGGAAGCGACCGGATATCCGTACAACTCCCCATCTACGCTTGCAGCCTGAATCGACGTATCCAGATTGTTGGCGACAATCTCGTCTTTATTTTTTGTAATGCGGTACAATGCGTTTGCCGCCTGCAGCTCCATCACCTGATCTGACGCAAAGTCAAAGATGTCCGCTGCCGTAGACGCGTCTTTTAACAGCTCCGTCTTAGCATCCGCTCCCATAACAACCGCCTGTTCGATCGTCCAGTCCGCCGCTTCAGGATGCTCTTCTTGAAACATCTCAATTAATTTTTTGTACATATCCTGGTCTTCCTGCGAACCCCAGACTTTCAGCTTGGCGTCTTTTGCATAGCCACTCTCTGTCTTTTCCGTGCTCTGTCCCTTCGCATCCGCCCCTGTTTTCTGCTCCTCCTTGCTGCCGCAGCCTGCAAATAGACTGCCCGCTGCAAGAATCCCTGCCATTGCGATGGCTAATACTTTCTTTTTCATCATTTTACTCCTTTCATATTGTCCTTTCATTTTGTCCTGTATGACGTTATCAGGAGTATAGCACAGTCAAAAGAGAAAGCTGTATCAATAACTAAACATGAATTGTCAATTTTTATACTCAAACTGCCCCCGCATATGTCCGAAACAACATATGCGGGGGCAGCATCGCTTTCACAAATTTTTCTGTTTTATGCACTGATCGGTGTATTGGCCGATATTTTTATCTCATGCTCCTGTCTGCGGTGTCCAACCTCCAGATACCAGACAACCTGATGCTCGTCAATATAGGTATAATCCCTGTCTTCGCAAAATTTACGGCAATCCTGTTCGTTTCCGTAATAAACCGGCCTTTGAATCCCGGTCGGGCTTGCCTTGTATACACAGTATTCTTTCTTATTATTCGTCATAAATACCTCCCTTTCCCCGTCCGAAGACGGCTCAGATAACAATAAGCGTTTCACTGCTTTGGCATATTATTACACTTACGAACAAAAACGTCAAATTTTACACCTGCTTCCAAAGCCGATATTTTTTCTGAAATTTTCTGCCCATTGCACAAAATCGCAGATGTCTTCTCACATGCTCTGGTAAAATTGTCCGCTTCTTTCGGATGTTCTTATGCAGATGTTCTAATATTATGTATCATATGCACATACTCTTCATGCAAGTTCCCGAAAATGGAAGCATCAAAACTATAGCTATCCAACATTTTTCTTTGTGTACTCTACAATATGATACTCCTCCAGTTTATCCTGTGTCAAATCCGAGGTCATATCCGGCAGGGTCCAATGCTGATAGGCAAATATATGCAGGCTGTCAATCGACTGATCCTCGGAAGGATCTGCAAACGGAAGCCCCGCCAGCGTGCAGGTCTGAATGCCGTTATAGAGAAGCGTGGATGAGATATAGGTAGAATTCAGAGCCTCTTTATTAACCGCTGCAATCTGCACCTCTATCTTGTTAACACGTGCATAACCATATTCATCCACTAGGCGGAACACCTCATAAAAGCCTGCATAATTTTCTTCCAGGTCACGATATTCAAACGGTTTAAGTATTCTGGTAAACGTCCACCCATTTTCCGGAATATCTTCCCAGGTATCTTCCTCCTGCACATATCTTTGTACATGAATGCCTGGCGTATACGGATTCAGCTCCTGTATGATCTTATCTAACGTTCCCGGTATTTCATAAGCAACTATGGCTGACATGGACACGCTTTCTGGTCCGGCCGAAGCGCTATAAGCTCCCATCGTAATTGTAATCGCTTTTATTTCAGGTTTCATTTCCTGCATCAGCTGTTTCATGGAAAACATCTTAATCGAAGTATCCGGACCAGCGATTCCGCCTCCGCCGTCACCGCCGCCGATTCCAGGCAGGTTCGGCTCCTCCGTATCTATGGCGCCGCCGGTCGTTGTGATAGAACCGCCAGTCGTCGTGCCCGAAGATCCAAAACCAGAGTTTGACCCTGAGCCATAACTGCTGCCAAAATTCGGCCTGGTCGGAATTCCTCCGGAGCTTACCGTAGTTTTCGAACCATCCGCTTTTGTCACGGTAATGGACACAGACGTCTGATTCGTGATCTTCGGATCCGCTTTCTCGGACTTGATCGCCACCGTACTTCCTTCCGCGCCTTGTTTCAGCGTAATGTCTACGGATGCATAGACAGAAATATTGATCGGAGCCTCTGATACGAGCGTCGATCCTTCCGCCGTTTCCTCCACGGTTACGTTAAGAGGAGCTTTTGGTGTGCCGGAAACAGACAGGCTCATTTTTGCCTTTACGGATATCTGATCAACTGAACCGTTTACCTCCAGCTTCACGTCGGCATCCGCTTTTGCAAATTCGATGCCGCTTACCTTCGCACTTTCGCTTACAACAATACGCGCCGTCTGTGCCAGTACCTTCATCGTATTGCCGACAGCATGTTCAAACCATGTATCCGAACGGATGGCAAGTATCTGAATCGACTGAAAGGCACCATAATTCGTCACATCGGAAAGCGGCGCATCCACAGACAATTCCACATCCTTATAGAAACCTGTCGGAATCGTTAATTTTTCGGCCTGTGCCGTACGAATCGTCAGCTTTTTAAGGTTTTTGTTTTCCAGCGCCGCATTCAGCTCCGCCTGCGTGGATACGACTGCTTCTGCCGCCTGAGACGTCTTTGGTTCGATGACATTCACCCTGCATTTGACAAGCTTGCTGTTATGTTTTTTCCTGGACGTTGTCTTAAGTCTTGCCTTCACCGTCGTACGCCCAACAGCCTTGCCCTTAATCTGGAAGCTTTTCGCTGTCCGCCCGGATACCATCGCAATCGTCCGGTCATTCGTAGCGACCTTTGTAATCTTCCAGCCAATCGTATTGTTTTTCAGCGTCATAACATTTTTCTGCCCGACCTGCAGCGTCTTAAACGATGTTCGAAGACTGACCGCAGGCGCCGCCGCAGATGCCGTGACAGGCCTGCCCGCCGGCAGAAGAGAACCAGCCATGGCAGCTGCTAATGAAACTGCGCACGCTTTTTTCAAAAAACGTTTCATGCTCTTCATACTCTTTCAAATCCTCCCTGTATATTTTGATAGCTTTGTATGTTTGACAGCTTTGATTATAACATACAGGAAGGAATTGAAAATCTATCCGGCACAAACCGCACTTTTATCGGAATTATTTGTTATTTTGTGTTTCTGATTCAACAAGCTCCGGTCCGGACACCTGTGCGTTACTGACAGAATCCGAATCAATTGCTTCAAATTTTTTCTGTGACTTTACATATTTATAAGTCTTTCCCGGTTCGAGTTCACCAATATTTTGTTCAATATTTTCAGAGGAAACAATCTCAGTTTTGCCTTCTGTTTCCTGTTCTGATTGAAATGTGATCCAAAGATTATCCAACTCCTGCTGATTCTCATTTTCATCGCATACCCGCAGTATAATCTCTTCCTCATCATTCTCAGTATTTACATTGTTTTCAGTATTTACATCATTTCCAGCGTTTTCATCTTTTTTATTATCTTGATCGATAATCTTTGCGCTGCCGCTTTTTTCTGTCACGTCCTTTCCGTTCTCACTTTTCATAATCTCGTATTCCACCAGATTATTTTCATCCGCGTTTTGTGCCGCCGCATCCGCATCCCGCGACGTTTCTTCCTTTTCCTGTATCAAATCTGTCTGCTCATTCGTTGCAAATACGGAAGATGCTCCAGCTAAAAGCATGACTGCACATACTACACCGATTCCTGTTATTTTTTTATAGTTCATAATAGACTCCATCCTTTCTTTGACCGGATTTTCAAAAAATCCACTGCAAAACAACGAGGTTTTCTTTTGATTCTGCGCAAGCATAAAAAGCGTCATCGCATACTGCTGTCTGCCCCGGCTGCCATACGCTGACAATGCCTGTTCATCACAGGATAGCTCCAGATCTCTTGCAAACAGACGATACATCAGCCATACCGTGGGATTAAACCAATGGATGCAGACCGCTGCCACCGATAATAATTTCCAAAGATTGTCAAAACGTCTGATATGGACGATCTCATGTGTCAGTATATACTGCATTTGCTGCTGATTCAAATAAAGCAGGCTTTTCGGTATGATAATGCTCTGCCTGATGCTGCCAAAGGCAAGCGGCGAACGGATCCTGTCATGAACGAGCAGCCGTACCGCTCTTTTTTGCGGACACATCCCTGCCAGCCGCGCAGCCGACTCATATGCTTCCTGCACCTGCATGCAGACAGCGGACGGCATACTTTCCAGCGGAAGTGCCTGTGCCAGCAGACGGTATTCTTTGCAGTAACAACAGGCAAAATAAATACCACAGGCAATCATTCCGGCCAGCCAGATAATCCCTGCCATTTCCGGCAGAGGAATCCCCAGATACCCCTGCGTGTCAAAAGAAGCCGCTTTTGACACTATGAGTCCGGCAGCATTTCCATCCGCCTGTCGCGCCATGCCTGCGTGCAGACCGCACATCTGCCGCATCCATGCAAATACCGGGACCGCGATCCCTTTACGCATCGGCAGACTGCCCGGCAGCAGCAGCCTCGCCAGCGCTACCATCCATAACAGCATCATTGTCCGTCTGGACAAATGCCAAAACCGTTCTCTGCGTAAAAGTGCCAGCAGCAAAATCAACACTCCCGCAGAAACGCTCATCTCCAATAATCCCATACATCCAAACCTCACGATCCAAGTTCTGAAATCATTTCTCTCAGCTGCATAATCTCCGCCTCTGTCAGCTCACCGTCTGATAAAAAAGCAGCAAAAAACTTCTGTCTGGAACCGTCAAACATTTTGTCAATCAGCTCCTCAGTCTCAAAGCTCTGCACCTGTTTTCTCGTAATCAGCGCATGGCACTGAAACTTTGGGTCTGTACGCTCTATGGCTCCTTTCGCAATGCACTTTTTGATTACCGTATACGTCGTATTGCGGTTCCAGCCGATCTCTTCCTGCAAAATCTTAGCAATCTGCCCCGCAGGAAGATCGCCGCCCGCTTTCCACAGCGTATCCATAACCTTTAACTCAGAATCAAACAATTTTAATTCCATAACTTTACCTCCACGGAAAATGACTATTGCAATAGTGTTTTCATAAGTATACTATCACGATAGTCATTGATTGTCAAGTACAAATAAAAACAAAATCGTCCAGAACACAAAAAAGGCAAGCAAAGTCATAGGATTTCTTCCTAATCTTCCGCATGCGATTCTATATTAAGCAAAATCCTTGTTACAAACATCCCGTCTTTCACGCTGAAATCCGTTTCTCCGTTGTAACGCTGTGCTGTTTTGCGGATGCTGGCCATCCCGATCCCTTCCTCCCTTTCAAACCTTTGTCCCGGCCCAATCGTATTTCTGCATTGGATCACCAGTTTATGCCCTTTTTGCCGGATACTCATTTTGATTTTTGCACCCGCAGCTCCAGACTGTCCGGCACCGTGAATGGCATTTTCAAAAACATTCGCAAGAATCGCGACCAGATCAATATCGCGTACCGGAGAATGTTCCGCAACAGCCGCATCCATTTCTACTTTCGCACCGCTCATTTCCGCCTGTCTGGCATACACCGAAAGGATGCTGTCTACGGTCCTGTTTTCACAGATCCGTTTTACGCCCGCACACTCCACGTCTTCAATATATTGGTTCAAGTAATGCAATAGCTGGTCCATCTCTCCTTTTTTGACATAATCCTGAATTAACAGGCAGTGATGGCGGACATCATGGCGGATCCTTGCCGCCCTTTCTTCCGCCTCATCCGCCAGAGCACACTGAAAGCGCAAAAGCTGTTCGTTCATGGCAAGAATACGGTTTTCTTCCTGATAAACATGCTCCTTCCCAAGATGAATATACATATGGAACACAGTATACTGAACAACTCCGGCCATAATTAAATTCGTAAGCATGCGTATGATATTCCCAACAGACAGCGGGTGGCCGTTCGGCCAATATATAATAATGGACGCTGCCATAACTGAAATCACCATCGTTACAATACTCAGCAGATCCATCTCTTCCCGCAGAAAATCCAGGTTATATAAAAACGACCTGCGGAATTTTTTTGTCACAAACAAGAGGACCATAATAATAATGATAACACGTATCAGCAAATCCACCCATCGGTTCCCATCAAACCACATCCTGGAAATATCAATTCCCAATACGACGCAGATAGCAAGAAAATAAAAAGCAAGCGCCATTTTGTACATAGACAGATAAATACCCTCCCCGCTCATTGCAAAACAAAACGCTCCAACCAGCAAAAGGGCGCTCAGCCCGGAGAACTTAATAAAACTCCGAATTGACACCATATACCACAAACTGTATAAAAAATTCAGGCCCGTTCCGTAAACCGCATAATACAAGATCGTCTTTTTCATTGACAGTTTCGGACGGTCCAGAAGCAGGAATACCGCCATAAGGAGAAATGCACTAAGTCCATTACGCAGCATTGCTACCCAAAAAGATCCGCCTAACATCCCGTACCCCTTTCCTTTCCTTTCTTTTTGTTTGTATCTATCTATCCTGTTTCTTTTGTTGTTCTGTTGAGTCTCCTCTCACCTGTTTCTGCTATTTTATCTCATACAGAACGTGTTTGGAAGACCTCACACACAAACCGCATTTTTTTCGGAATATTTTACAATCCGGGGGTCTTCCTGCAGCTGAAAGGATAAAATGGCAGAGGCAGTTACCGGCGTATAACTAACTTGGGTTTCGACAGGCAGCTTTGTAACGGACGGGCCTGTAGTCACGGTCGGTGTTTTCGGTGGTGTATCAGATACTTCCGGTACATTTTCCGGCGTTCCGCTGATTTGAAGCGCATCCTGCAGGGACTTTAGCCGCGCTCCTTTTTCCACAACAATTCCGGAAGCCTGTGCAGCACGCGCATCGTATTGCCGACGGCATATTCTGTCCACGAATCAGGCTGTAATAAACTCTAATTTCTGTCCGGATGGAGCACTAGCTTGTTACAGCGCAATGCCACTGTTCAAAAATAGTTTCATTTTTCTGCATCCTGTGCTATAATGTGCCAAACAAACGTCATCATATTCAGGAGGTACTGCTTATGCGCATTAAATTTGACGGAACTTTATTCAGACAGGAAGATATGGATGAATTGTGTGCTTCTTTAAAAGAAGACGGCATTCTGCTGGAACCGGAACAGCAGAATCTAAGCAAACAAAAAGGCCTGCCGGAACTGTTGGAGGAAGCTCCCGCATGGATCGCCGCTTTGGAAAACGAGATTCTGCCCGTATTGATCCCCTCGTTGGTTTCCTATTTTCTAAGTCATAAGAAAAATGAGGATGCGCCGATCATATGCATGGAATACACTGAAAGCCGTAAAAGGAAAAAAATCGTTATTCCTGTTGACCAGCCGCTCCATATGGAGCTTCCATTCTCTCCGGATCTGACCATCCGCATAGATGTCAAAAAAAGCACGCCGACTGACCCGGAGCAGGACACAGAGGCACATGATTAGAAGGAGATCACATTATGGATGATATACAATTAGCAAACGAAGAAAAAATGCTGCAGGAACTTGGCGATGAACAGCCGTCCAGACAGATGGTTAAGCACATAAGTCTGGCTGTGCGTTTCCTTGACAAAAATGATATCCGGTCATCGTTAGACCATTTTTATTCTGCAGAAAAACTAAGCAGCCATTTTAAAATACAGCAGACAGATCTTCCAGTCCAATTCGGCCTGTTCATTGCCCTTTGCAGGGAATATGGCCGCACGATCTATGAGCTGGGAGATGCGTATGCAAAAGATGCAGAATCCATTTATCTGTTCGGCCAAAAAATGCTGGAACAGGAACCAGACACATATTTTTTTGAAAAAGGATCTTTGGCCTATAACCTCGGCGTTGTATATATTGAGCACAAAATGTTCGCGAAAGCCTATGAACAATTTGATGCTGCCGCAAATTTTCTGATAAAATACGATCCTATTGCGGATGGAATAAAAGAACCCTATAAAAAACTTGCTTATTTCAATTATTATAATCTCGCGTTATGCAGTCATAAACTGTTAAAATTTGACGTAGAAGAAGCGTCCTGGATTCAGGCAGCGAAAATACAGTACACATTATCAAACCTTGATCATATAGAATTTCTGGACACGCTTTTTCAGCTTATTTCCTTGTACCTGCATCTACATCAAACAAAAAAGGCGGAGGAGACACTAAAAGAATGCGATAAGATTATACAGCTGCTGGATCCAATTCCCTCTGGCATTTATTATCAGTGCTGTTATTATGAAAGCAGCATTTACGAATGGAATTCAGAGAGCAAAAAAGCGCTTACAGTCATTGACACGTGTTTATCTGAGTGTGAAAACCTTCCTATGTCGATCAGCCAGCAGTGTGATTTTCTCATTCTTAAGCATGCGATACTGCTGAATTTAAAGCAGACAGAACAATGTCTGACAGTCATTGACGAAATATTGCAGCTGTTTCATGAACATGCGAACGAAAAGGAACATGCAGCCGGTCTTGACCTAAAAGAGTTATACCATATGCGTGCGGTAACGTATGACGAAATGGAAAACCCTGAATTATCGCTTCAAAATTTTGAGCTTTCCTTACAGGAATACAGAAAAGAAAACGACAGGGATATTTTCTGGGAAATTTTATTTATGACTGACTATACGCTTGCACTTATGAACAGCGGCTTGTATCCTGATGCCCGAAAAACAGGTGAGTCATGTATCGCTGTCATTGACGAACTGGAAATGGATGCGGAACAGTATAACTGTTTATATATACCCGTTTATATCAACCTTGGCATCATCTGTATGCGCCAGATACAGCTTGACCCTGCAGAAACTTACCTCTATAAAGCTTTGAATCTATGCAGAAAAACTGCTCCGGAAAAGAAGCATCTCAAAGATGAAATATTAGCTCTGATCGGACTGTCATGGCTGTATCATTGTCAGCACTTATTTGACCGCGCACAATTTTACGCAGATTCCGCTGCTGAGTTGATTGCCAAAGATACGCAAAACAATTATGTGCATCAGCAAATAGAACTTTATGAAATTTATGCTTCGATACAATCTCATAACGGAAACATGGAAAACAGTATCCAATTGATTGATAAAGCAATCGCAGAAGCAGGAAACACACATCTGCTTTTGTGCAACTGTTACTGTCAAAAAGGGGATATTTTATATCATACAGATCCTGAACAAGCGCAGCAGCAATATTTGCATGCATTAGATATCATACGTTCGATGCATCTGGAGAAAACCGAATTATATTTAATGATCCTGCTGAATATTTTAGATGCTCAAAAAATCCCGGATCAGGCATATTTGAATGAAGCAAAGATGCTTTTGGAAGAAAAAAACATCCCCGGCGGATATTTTAAGTTGTCCGCTTATTTCCATCTTATTTCCTACTGCATATCGCTTGATGATATGGGAGATGCTTTTGCGTATGCCTCTAAAGCAATTGTTGCCTATAGCCAGACAATGCAAGAGGCCGTTGATCATAAAAATACGACAGCTATTTTGAATCATAAGCCCCTCATACAAAAAATCTTTAACTTGCTCTTTTATCTGCTCAGCTGGTCAGATGAGGACATGATGAACCATTTTCCGCTTATAGATCTGTTTATGTTCTATAAAATAGGTGATTATTACCTGCTGCGGCTGGTGAACCAAACTTTTCATACGGCTGCAGAGCAGGATCAGAGTTACAGGAACGTACAGCTGCAGCTAAATCACATGCAGTATTTATCTAAATACCTGCAGCAGCAGGCAGACAGCAGACAAACCGACAAACTGCTTTCAGAAAAATATGACCAGCTCTATTGGGCCGAAAGAGATCCGCACAAGAAAGATATTCCGGATATAGCCATAGAGGAAAAATATATGGATTTTTGGGTTATAGACTACTATTTCCCAACAGGCAGCCTCGACGAGGACTCCCCTGTCTGTCCGTTTGCCATCATCTGGCAGCCAAAGGAACTTGATAAAAAACAATATGTAAAGCTTTCCAAAGCAGCACCAATCCTTAAAAGCATTGCCCGTTTCCGGGAAGCCATTCTAAGCGACGCATCGACTTTTGATCAGGAAGAGGAATTATACCAGCTTCTGATCCAGCCGCTGATACGCAGGGAGCCACGGATTGGAACCTCGAAAGACTTTATCATCTGTCCGGAAAGCGAAATAACGATGGTTCCTTTTGATGTGCTGCTTGGAACCGACTGCCGGATCCTATATGCCCCGTTTCCAGACTATGTTTTCGCAGCCAGCCTGCCTGCGTCAAAGCTTGCAGCCATCTGCGGAAACCCAGTTTTAACCGATCAGAATGCTTTCGGCGTATCAGCTCTGCCTGATTCTGACCAGGAATGCGGTTTTGCGGCAGCAGCACTGCAGCAGGCCGGATATCAAACGCATTTATTTTACGGAGCAGGCCCACTGCCATTCGAAAAGCAGGCTTTGCTGGACAGCCTGAATGAAAACCGTTACTCTGTCCTACATATTTCAACCCATGGATTTTATAGGGAGCAGCAGGCTCCAACATCTTATACTTCTGACTGCAGCGCACAAAATCATCCGATGCACCGCTGCGGACTGATTTTAAACGACTGCATTTGTGACGGACAGTATCTTGTCGCAAAGTCTGTATTATGGGGTGACGATATTCTTGGCACAGATTTAAACGGAACGCAGCTGGCCGTACTATCCTGCTGTGTCTCAGGCATCGGCCATATGGAGAGCGGCAACTGGCTCATCGGCCTGCAGCGGGCATTTTTGACAGCAGGCGTGGAAAATCTGATCGTTTCTCTTTGGGATGTAGACGAAAACGCCACTGCCATGTTAATGCGGTATTTTTATGAAAGCTTATGCACGGGACAGCCGGCGGACCTGGCGCTGCAGCAGGCAAAAAACCGTTTGCGCAAATACAGGAATGGGATTTACAGTACGCCTTATTATTGGGCGGGATTTATCTATATCGGAAAAATCTGTTCAACGCTGCCAAATTTTGATACCATGCAACAGAATTGACATTGTGATGCGTTTTGTGGCTATTCGGACGCTGGATGAGGGGCGGGGCCTGGATTTCGACTCCTTTTCCAGAATGTTAAGAATTTCTAAGCATTCTGCGTGAACTCTGTGGCCGCGTCCGGTCGCGTCGCCTACTTCGCTCCTGGCTAAACGCCAGCAGCTAAAGGCGACGCTGGGCTGCGCCCCTGATTTACAGAGCAGAATGCCAAGGAATTCTAAACATTCTTCCAACGTCGCCAAAATCCAGGCCCCGCCCCTCATCCAGCTGGTTTTCATTGGCTTTACAAAAATCATAGCGTAAAGCTATTGTATATTCCCAATATTTTGCTGATCAGGCATTACTATAACTGACAATAATACCTGCTGATCTATGCAAAGGTTACAGATCATATTCTTTTTACATAGTCATTTGAGTCCTCTGTGAGATATTAAAAACTGCGGAATCAGTTATAAGTGTTCACGAATTTACACGTAAAGCTTGAGAAGATCAGCCGGGTGCGGGGGAAATGGCCTGGCTTGCGGCTCCGTTGGAAGAATGCTTAGAAGCTCTTGGTATTCTGCTCTGTAAATCAGGGGCGCAGCCCAGCGTCGCCTTTAGCTGCTGGCGTTTAGCCAGGAGCGAAGTAGGCGACGCGACCGGACGGAGCCATTACGTCCATGCAGAATGCCTAGAGATTCTTAGCATTCTGGAAAAGGAGCCGCAAGTCAGGCCATTTCCCCCGCACCCAGCGTCCGCGTTACCAATAAATTACGCAACACAATGTCAAAAGTGTTTTTTTTCTGATTCATCCAGTTTATTCATAAATGCGCGGCCTGAATTGCTTTTTCAGACCGCGCATGTTAAATCCGTATTTTCCTATAAACTCCTGACTCCTTATTCCAGTTCTGCGGCGACTCTTTGAATATGCATCGCCAAATATCCAATCTCCACTTCATCCATCTGCCGTTTCATATACTTCTCCAAATGCCCGCACACCACACTTGCCAGCCGAAAGGCATCCGGGAACTGTTCGGACATGTAGTCATTCATGTCCACTTTTAGTTTTTCTCCCTTCGCCGCACGGGCTGCCATATAGCGGACATGATTCATCAGACGGTTATAAGACAGAGAATTTACGTCAATCTTTTTTCCTGTCTTTTCTTCCACAAGGCGAATGCACTCACGTACAGATCCCGCGATCTGCATGGATAATGCGACATTTTCATTCTCAATGGCTGAATGAATATGCAGCGCGATGTATCCGACCTCATGTTCGTCAATCTCCACACCCAGCCGCTCTGCCAGAATCGGGCGAATGCATTCTGCCGTATTGTATTCCATATGAAACAGCGCGCGAATGTCTCCCGTCAGCGGATTGCTGATCTGCTCGCTGCTGCGTATCCTTTTCACCGCAAAGGCGATATGGTCAGCCATCGGAAAGAGTATGCTCCAGTCAATCTTTCCAAAAACACGTTCGCTCTCCTTTAACACCTGTTCTGCTATTTCCAGAAATACCGGATCAATGCCTTTTACGAGATCCATCGCATTGCCGCGCTCTGTATGCTCATACAAAGAATAGATCGTACACTCCTTCGGCGCCTCGATTCTCTGGCTCACTTTTTTCCCAAATCCAATCCCTTTACCGATCAGAAGGTACTCCCGGTTGTCTTTTTCCCCAATTGCAATAACGGTATTATTGTTTAATGCCTTCTTTATTCTGAACATACTTACTCCCCATAAGCCTGACCGCAGTCGAACTTTTTATTTTTCGTACGTATCTATCGCAAACAAAGCTTCTCCTGCCTGAATGCTGCCAGTTTTCAGCAGACGTATTTTCTGGTTATCCGAAAGCTCCGTACAAAGTACCGGCGATGCCAGAGACGGTGCGTTTTCTTTTAAATATGCCAGATCCAGCTTCATTAACAAATCGCCTTTTTTTACTTTGTCTCCATCTTTCACTGATACTTCAAATCCTTTTCCGTTCAGATTTACGGTATCAATGCCCATGTGCAGCAGCAGTTCCGTACCAGAAGATGTTACAAATCCAATCGCATGTTTGGTATCAAATACAAAACTTACTTCTCCGTCTTCCGGTGCAACTACGTTTGCCTCAGACGGTGTCACAATCGCCCCGTCACCCATCATCCGGCCTGCAAACGCTTCATCCGGCGCTTCCGATAAATCTGCAGCCACACCGTTTACCGGACTTGAAATAATTTCCGAACGCAGCAGTTTTCCTTCTGTCTTTTTCTCAGATACAGCTTCCGCCTGCCCTGCTGCCTGATTCCCGGACTCTGCTGCCGGCTGGTACAATTCGTCTGGAGCCGTCTCCAGATAATCTTCCAAGTTGGATTTTACGACGGTTACGCGAGGCCCATAAATAATCTGTACCCCATTTCCTTTGTGTACTACGCCGGATGCTCCGGTAGACTTTAACATCGCATCATCAACAAGTGCAGAATCGTGTACCGTACAACGAAGTCTTGTCGCACAGCAGTCCACATCTGAAATATTCTTCTTACCGCCAAGTCCGTGACAGATTGTTTCTGATAATGCATCCTCCTGCGAAAGAGCGCCGTCCTGTCCGCCTTCTCCTTTTTTACGTGCATCTACATCGCTTCTGCGATACAGCTTTACTTCTTCGCTGTCGTCACGTCCTGGTGTCTTTAAGTCCATCTTCTGAATCAGGAAGGAAAACAGCAGATAATATACTGCAAAATATACAATGCCGACGACAACAATCCATACCCAGCTTGTTTTCGCATTGCCCTGCAAAATGCCAAACAGGAACATATCTATGAAACCGCCGGAAAACGTCATGCCTACGCCTACATTAAACACATGCATCAGCATATATGCCAGACCTGCAAATACACAGTGAATCGCATACAGCAGCGGAGCCACAAATAAGAATGTAAATTCCAGCGGTTCTGTAATGCCTGTCAGCATGGATGTCAGCGCCGCCGATAACAAAAGTCCTGCGGCAGCTTCTTTTTTCTCTGGCTTTGCTGTCTTGTACATAGCAAGCGCCGCTCCCGGCAGTCCAAAGATCATCAATGGGAACTTACCTGACATAAATCTCGTTGCGGATACCGCAAAATGCTCAACAGACGGATCAGCCAGCTGTGCAAAGAATATGTTCTGCGCACCTTCTATCAATTGCCCGCTTACTTCCATCGTGCCGCCAAGCGCCGTCTGCCAGAACGGCAGATAAAATACATGGTGCAGTCCAAACGGGATCAGCGCACGCTCCATCAGACCATACACCCACGTTCCTGCATAGCCGGACTCCAAAACAACACCGCCGACCGCATAAATTCCCTGCTGAATCACAGGCCAGATAAAGAACATCAAAATGCCTACTGCCGTATAGGTCAGGCCGCTGACAATTGGTACAAATCTGGTGCCTCCAAAAAATGACAATACCTGCGGCAGCTCAATCTTATAAAACCGGTTGTGAAGCGCAGCCACGCCCAAACCAACGATAATGCCGCCGAACACACCCATCTGTAAGGATGTAATGCCGACAACCGATGTCGTCGCACCGCTTAACATAGTCTCCGGACCGCCATTATTCGTAATCATCGCCCCAATCGAAGCATGCATAATAAAAAATGCAATTGCAGCCGATAATGCAGCTACTTCTTTTTCTTTCTTTGCCATGCCAATCGCAACGCCCATGGCAAAAATAATCGGCAGATTTGCGAATACGATATTACCAGCTTCACTCATAACCTGTAAGATCGCGTTTAAAATCGTCCCCGGACCCATAACGCCCATCAGTCCGTACGCATTCAGCATCGTTTCGTTTGTAAACGATCCTCCGACGCCAAGCAGCAAGCCTGCTACCGGCAAAATTGCGATCGGCAGCATAAAAGAACGGCCGACACGCTGCAGTACTCCAAAAATTTTGTCTTTCATAAGATTCCTCCCTTTTCTGGGTACTTTATGCATAAAAGCAGACATTAATATGCATAAACATCCCTTGATTTTATGCATAGTTAATGCCTGCTTCGCAGTTACACACTATATCATCTGAATAAAAAATTAACATAACCGAAACTATTTGTCAAGTCGTATTTAGGAATTTTTAACAAACTCAACCATATGTTTTCGAAAACGCAGCGGCAGCATATTTCTCTGTAGATGCGGATTTTTCCGCTCTGTAATAGCAATCGTCTCACAAAAATGCCTGTACAGCTTTTGATAGGTCTCTTCCTGCTCCGAATACAATTCCTGTTCATTGAAAAGCGGAAGTTCTCCCCGAACAAGATACCACTGCTTTCCCTTTGGATGTACCGCATAATATTTTCTTTGTTCATCATAGATTGCGAAATCTTCCTTTGGCAGCCGGTCAGCAAAATGAGGCATAATCATTGCGGTAATATCGTTTTTCGGACTGTACCTTGCAAGCAGCACCCCGTTTTGCAGCTCCTGAAATCGCAGGAAACCTAATAAGTGGTGAATCTCTATTCCGGTATTTCGGCTTAGCTGGAATACTTTTTGAATATGGCGGTTGCTTAGATGGTCCATCAGCATACCCCGGTAATGTCCTGATATGCCCACAACAATCGTATGATATACCGCATCAGCTTTATCGCTGTCATAAGACACCATTGCCTGACAAAGCTGTGTATATGCTTCCTCACCAAACCTGCTGTAAATCGTCCGCAGTACTTTCGCGCTCTTTTCTGCGTCAGATGCTATCTGATCGTAGGTGGCAAACAACCGGTAGTTTCCGATGTCCGTCGTCTGCAGATGAATCGTGTCATGGTCTTTTTTCAGTTCATAAGCTTTATATACGCCTGTCAAAATGCCTTCTATCGAATCTTCACAGATCAATATTGTTTCTTCCATATTTTTAGTTCTTTCCATTGATTTTTTCTTTCCATTTGCTTTTTCTTCTCATTTATGCTTTCTATTTATGCTTTCATAACATCAAACAAACTCAGCTGCCGATAAGTCATCCCATCCCTGGAAAACGGAAAATTTTCCTTTGGGTCTACAAGATTGCGCACGATATAGTCCTCTTCCAGTTTTGTACGGTACATCATCCTGCCGCTGCATGTAATAAAATACAGCGCGCGCTTTAAAACAACTCCCATCTTTTTCAAATCATCAAAATGAAGCGCTGCGCTTTTTCTTGCCCCAATGATCCTGCGCGCGCTTTTTACGCCAATGCCAGGCACCCGGAGCAACGTCTTATAATCAGCTTTATTAATCTCTACGGGAAACAGTTCCAGATGGCGGACTGCCCAGTCACATTTTGGATCCAGCAGGACATTAAAATGCGGACGCTGTTCACTCAGCAGCTCTGCGGCTTTAAATCCATAATAGCGAAGCAGAAAATCCGCCTGATACAGTCTGTGTTCCCGCAAAAGCGGAGGCCCGCCAGGCAGCGCAGGAAGCATGGCATCATCATTCACACGCACAAAAGCTGAATAAAATACCCGCTTTAAATCAAACTTTTGATACAGATTTTCCGCAACGGACATAATCTGATAATCGCTTTCCGGTGTCGCTCCGATAATCATCTGTGTGGACTGACCCGCAGGCACAAATCTTGGCGCATGACGGTACAGCATCAGTTCGTTTTTATTTTCTTCTCTTGCATTTTGAATCAAACGCATCGGTGTCAGTATATTTCTTCGGTTTTTATTTGGGGCCAGCATGCGGAGTCCTTCTGCCGTAGGCAGCTCCAGATTCACACTCATGCGGTCCGCATAAAGCCCCGTCTGAAACACAAGCTCCGGCTCTGCACCGGGAATGGCCTTCACATGAATATATCCCTGAAAGTTATGCTTTGTCCGCAGCTTATAAACCGTCTGATAAATAAGCTCCATCGTATAGCTGGGACTGTATAAAATTCCTGAGCTTAAAAATAATCCTTCGATATAGTTTCTGCGGTAGAACTGCATCGTAAGCTCACAAATCTCGTCTGGCGTAAAGGATGCACGCGGCACATCATTCGACCGGCGATTCAGGCAGTATTTGCAGTCAAAAATACATTCATTCGTAAACAGTATTTTCAGTAGGGAAATGCAGCGGCCATCTGAAGAAAAACTATGGCAGATACCAGCCAGCTTTGTGTTTCCCATCCCTGCCCCATCGCCGTTTCGATCAATTCCGCTGGATGTACAGGCTACATCATATTTAGCAGCATCCGTTAAAATTTCCAGTTTTTTATATAAAGACATCGGTTGAGATATTTGCAGTCCCGTCATAAACAGCCCTCACCTTCCGCTCCGCTTCGAATGTATGTTCTGATTATATACCGAATGTATGTTCCTGTCAAGACATGTTTTTGAATCACTTTCCAAAATCATGTCATTAAGAGCGTTCCCCGGTGGAACAATCGGCATAACATTGATTTCTCTGTCTATGATAAATTCAATAACCGTAGGCGTTTTCGTATTCTGCTTTGCGCTTATCAAAGCTGTTTTTATATCCTCTGGTTTTGTAACACGGATGCCTTTCGCCCCGTAGCTTTCTGCCAATGCTATAAAGTCAGGCGTATATTCTGGACAGCAGTGATTCGGGGTATTACATCCTGTTTCACAACTTCTTCGGTAACGCATACAGGTACTCGAATAACGCCTGTCATAAAACATCTCCTGCCATTGCCGCACATTCCCTAAATATCCATTATTCAATATACAGATAATAATAGGCAATTCATAAACAATGGCAGTCGCCATTTCTTGAATGTTCATCTGCATACCGCCATCGCCAGAAATAGCAATTACATCTTTATGGGGATTGCCAAGCTTCGCCCCGATTGCGGCGGGAAAACCATATCCCATTGTTCCCAAACCGCCAGATGTCAACATTTGCTTATTCTCGTCAATATCAAGAAACTGCGTTGTCCATAACTGATTCTGGCCTACATCGGTAGTGATAACAGCATCTTCAAAAAGTTCATTGATAGATTGGATAACCCTCTGTGGTGTCAAACCGCTTTTTCCCATGTCAATCGGATATTCCATTTTTAGGCGGTTTATTTCATCTGTCCATTCTGAAATATGTAGTGGTTTTGCCTTTTCAAGCAAAGCACATACCGCCTTTTTCGCATCGGCTACGATTGGAACGTCAACAATAATATTACGGGAAATAGATGCTGTATCAATATCTATATGGATAATCTTTGCGTCTGCTGCAAATTCTTCGGTTTTCCCAGTAATACGGTCATTGAACCTTGTTCCTATTGAGAAAAGGACATCACATTTACTGATTGCAGAATTGGCTGCATAACTTCCGTGAATGCCTATATTTCCAACATATAAATCATTTGTCGTCGGAATTGCCCCTTTTCCCATAATAGTTGTAATGACGGGAACGCCCGTCATTTCTGCAAGCTGTGTCATTTCTTTATTTGCATGGGCAATATTAACCCCGCCGCCTATCAAAAAGACAGGTTTTTTCGCATGGCTTAAAATATCCAATGCTTTATTTAATTGCCCCATATGGACGGAAGTATTCGGCTTATAACCTCTTACAGTAATTTCCTTTTGATAGCTGTCGCTGCCATATGCTTTCTGGACATCCTTTGGCAAATCAACAACTACTACTCCCGGCTTTCCTGTTTTTGCAATATAAAAAGCCTTTCTGATTGTTTCTGCCAAATCCTCTCTTTTTCGTACAGTTACCGCATATTTGCTGATGCTTCTTGTAATGCCTACGATATCTACTTCTTGAAAAGCGTCGTTCCCAATCAGGCTGGTTGGCACTTGCCCCGTAAAGCATACAAGCGGAACACTGTCATAATTTGCAGTGGCAATACCCGTAACAAGATTGGTGGCTCCCGGCCCGCTTGTCACAAGGCAGACACCCACTTTTCCTGTGGAACGGGCATATCCGTCTGCCGCATGGACTAAACCCTGCTCATGGCGTGGCAAAATAACATCTATTTCCTTTTCTCCATATAACGCATTAAACAGGTCTATTGCCTGCCCTCCTGGATAAGCAAATAAAGTTGTAACAGATTCCTCTTTTAATGCTTTTACAAATAATTCAGCTCCTGTTATCTCCATAATTAACATTCCCCCTTTTGTATGCGTGTGCTTGCTTGCATATAGTCTATTTTTTTCGGTACTACCATAAGGGCAGTACCGATTTTTACTGTTCCAATCCCTTTATGAACATTTGCACACTGCTTTTTATGTATTCATCTTTTTCTACTTTAGATAATTCATTGCCAAAAGACGCATTTAAAAACGCATAGCCAAATGTTGATGAAAAAACTGTCAAGGCCAGAGCATCAAAATCTGCTTTTGGTATTTTTCCCAAATCAAACATTTTATTAAGATACTGCGTGAACGATGATAAAAAAGCCTGTGGAACTTTCATAATGAGGGCAGACGTTTCCTCATATAATTGAGGTGCTCTCAAACCGATAGACAAATTTACAAAATCTGGCGTCATTCTATCCATATATGCTTTCATAAACATCTCTATGTCTGCCTGCAAGTCCCACTGCACATTTTCAAAAATTTCCGGAGTTATATTTGCCCTCCAGCCAGCCTGGTTTACTCCTTGCAGCACTATATCTTTCTTATTCTTAAATTTCCGAAACAGGGTACACTCATTCACACCTGCGGCTTTTGCAATCGCTTTCGTTGTAGTAGCAACATACCCATGATCTCTTACCAGCATCATTGCAGCATCTATAATTTTTTGACTTGTTTCATCCAAATTATCACCTCCATGCAAGTGAACACTTTCATATTAACAAAAAAATATTTTAATGTCAATAACAGCACTTTACAACTTTTTGCTTTTTTAACAAAAAACATACAACCACTTTCTTTTATTGTATAATATAAGTGCAAACAAAATCTTACAATAAAGGAGTGATTGTATGTCACGTTTATTATACAATAAATGTTCAGTTTTAAAAAGACTTTTTTGGTTTTTTCAAAATTATTTTAGAACCGCTGCCATTCCAACTATGGAAAACCTGTTTCTCCTTGCAGTTTCCATGCTGGCTCTGGATACTTTTCATTCTGTCCGTTATGCCTGGATGCATATAATTTCCAAATTTACCAAAAAGTCATTGAATTCTTTCTATTACACTTTGGAACATGCAGCTTTTGAGCACCAGAAGTGGCCTTCTGTAACAGCCAGGCTTGCTTTACGCACGGTTCCTTCTTCCATGAAAGATTCTGCTGTATTTCTGTCCATTGATGATACTATGGTGGAAAAATATGGCGTTAAATTCAAGGCCTGCTCCAAATTGTTTGACCATGCCGCGCATAATGGTTCGAATTACCTTAACGGCCATTGTTTTGTCAGCGTTATGATGCATGTGCCGGTTATATCTGCAGACCACATTGTTTATCTGTCCCTGCCCCTGGGATACCGCCTGTGGACAAAAGAAGAATCCAAACTGGACCTTGCGGCACAGATGGTGCGTTCTGTAATGCCGGAGCTTGTTTCCTGCCGCCAGGTCATTCTGCTGTGCGACAGCTGGTATCCAAAAAAACTGTCCCTGGACTGGTGGACGAATTTGAAAACCTTGAAATAATCTGCAATGCACGCATTGATACAGTATCGTATAACCTTCCGGGCGAGCGCACTGGAAAGCGGGGCAGGCCGCGCATCCGCGGAGAGCGTGCTGACATCAGATCTGTCCGTCTGGAAAAACCGGAAGGAGCGGATTACTATATGGGCTGCCTTGAGGTAATTACAAACCTCTGGAAGAACAGGCATGTTTATGCATACGTAACTGCATCTGACCCGGATAAAAACAGCAGTTTCCGTCTTTTTCTGTGCACAGTACCGCCAGAAGGCCTCTGCGTCCAGGCGGACAGACATGAAAGCAGAAAACTCCAGAACTACAGTGCATGGGGCATGCTCCCTCTTGGACTATACTCTATTCGCTGGAATATTGAAACCGGATATTATGAAATGAAATCTTTCTGGTCGTTCCGTGATTATATGGTTCGTTCCGTAAAAGGTATTGAACGCCTTATAAATTTAACATGCATCAGTTATGCTGCATGCAGACTGCTTCCACACTACAGCATGGATTTTGCAGACTATAAAGGACTGAGTCCGCAGGAAGTCCGTTACAGACTTGGTGAAAAAATCCGTATGGGTATAATAATGTGCAGTTTGGAGCAGACCATTGAAACACTGGAAAATAATCTGCCTTTAAAAAAGGTCTTTCAGGAATTCAAACGTAAATGGGGTTAAAGCTAAAAAAGTTGTAAAGTGCTGTATAATAATAAAACTTTTAGAAAAATAAAAAAATGCCGCAGACAGGCATTGATTCGCTGAAAAAAGATGATAATACAAGTCTGGAAGCTGTTTTCCAGAAGTGCATCATCCCCCTGCACAGCTGAGTCCGGTAAAATATTTACGAAAAATAAAGCCGTCCATATGCGGGCAGCTTTTTTTCTGTCTATATGTCTGTTTAACGAAATCTTATCCGTTAAGACGCATCTGCCGCTTCTTTAATGCGATCTTTATCATACGCGCCCTGTTATATCTCTGCATAATAACAAACACAAGTTCAAATATGCAGCCGCCTATAGATGTCAGCAGAAACACATAAAATGATCCGAACCATCTGACAGCAATAAGCGGCACAAAACTGAGCAGCATGTTTATTTCATGCACTAATTCAGACTGGCACATTGCCTGTGCGATCTCATCCCATGTATGATTTTTTGGTGAAAAGGTTTCCGGGTTATATATATGTCCCTGTTAAAACAGCTTTACAGCATGCCTGTTATTATAGCTGCTGTAAAGCTGAAAGCTGTGGCAAATCTCATTACTGTTTTAGGCATATCCCATGTCCCCAATCCCCGGCAATTTATTGTATCTGTCTGTGTTAAAGCAGATATTTGCTGTGTCTTTTAAGAGTCCTGCTTTCCTATGGCTGTATGGTATAAAATGCTTTCTCCGCAGACCTGGCAAGTTTCCGGTACTGCTTCACTGCATCTTCCGACACGCCTTCCAACGGTATTGACTTTGGGATGGAAACCACATAGTTCATGCCGTTCCATCTGCCCGCCAGCTTCCAGGCCGGCATCTCCTGATAGGAGTCGTCTTCAAACCGCATGATGGAAAACAGCCAGCCTTTTTTTTCCTCCTCATAGCACTTCTTAGCGTAAAATGCCACACAGGAATCATCTTCTTCTGTAATATAGCTGTCTTCCCATCCAGCAGGCAGCTTCAGCCAGAAATCGGAAGCCTCATATATGGATTTTCCTTTTCTTTCTTTTTTAACCGGCTGTATGGAAATCGCTGCATCCCGTGATTCCGCTGCAATCCTGCCGTACTGCTTCTGCGCCGCTTTTGAAGCGCCCATAACCTGCACGTCTGTCGGGAACAGTGCAACATAACTGTACCCGTTCCATCTGCCCGCCAGCTCATAATCCGGCATATCCATGTAAGAATCATCTTCAAACCGCATGATGGAAAACACCCAGCCTTCCTTTGTTTCCTTATAGCACTTTTTGGAATAAAACGCTACATAAGAGCCGTGCTTCTTATCTTTGCTGGCTTTTTTTACATACTGGTTCTTCCAGTTTGCCGGGAACTTTAAAGTAAAATCCGAAGCTGCCTTTACTGTAATTTTCTTATCTGCTGCCGCTGCTTCTGTACTTTTCACTGGAATACAGCCATTTCCTGCCGCAAGAGCCAGGGCTGCGGCGGCTGCCAGCAGAACGGCCGCAGTCTTCTGTAATAATTTTTTCATTATGTACGCCTCCTCTGAATTAAAATTTTGAGAAACATTAATCTTTTTTATAACGTTTGTTTTTAACTGCAGACGTTATAATCCATGCCGCACCATATCCAGAGGCTGCGCTGCATCCGCCTGTAAACCAGAGAACAGCTTCTATTACTCCAAGCCCGCTGAAAATATCCCCATGCTGTGCCATAAGCGTAATGACGCCGGAAACAAATAAAGCTGCTGGAAGAATCAGCGTTCCATGCCGCAGTATCCTGTTTTTTATCTTACAGCATAATATGCACTGCACGATAAAAGAAGCCGCTGCCAGGGCAGCCAAAAACAATAGTAAATACTTCATTTTTATAATCCTTCAGCACTTTAAAAATTTTCTGTTGAGGCTGTAAAGCCTGAATGCCGCTGTATTTTTACGTCGCTCATTTGTCATCTGTTCCCCCTGTTTATTTTTAGTATATCATAATCTGTGACTATTGAAAATGTCTTTTTTCAATGAATATCCATATTTATTATCATGTATCTCATGACTTATTATTTATGTAAAAAGCTGATGAAACAGGTGTGGGATACGCAGAAAGGAGCGATATTTTCAATTTCCTCTTTCCCATTATTTGTCTCCTGATTTAACCCATTCCATTTTAATTTTCCCCAAAAAAACGGCAGCTTTGTTTTCCAAAGCCACCGTAAAATTAAGGCACTAAAACATGGCTGCTGTACGACGGCTTTTTTTCTTTTGCCACCATGTGGCAATGCCGTCGTGCGGCAGATTATTATTCTATATTCACTTCCAAATGCCCCGTAAAATTATTTCCAGTAATGCCAATATAGTTCCCGCCTTCCGGCAATG
>CAOKJJ010000031.1 GCA_948468465.1 uncultured Eubacterium sp.
TCCACAAAGTGTGAAGCACATCTCACGGAAAGCATTTTTCAAACACGCTCTAGCTCATAATCATCCAGCATTTCATTTATTTCATCCACGTTAAGAAACATCAATGCATCCAATACAGATAGTCCAGGCTCAAAACCCTTCTGTTTCTGGCTGTATTCTGACAAATTCACTTTCTGAAAATAAATATTCACATGATTTTCCTCATATTTTCTGCAGTCAAAAAACGACATGCCTCCAGGCGGATTCCAATATTCATCCGCTCCCAGACACTGACAGATGCGCAGGGCCCATTCATCCGAACTGCCAGGACATCCAATGTCCAGAGTCATATCAGAAAAGATCTCAATCGGCGTATGGATTGCAAGGTAATCACACACCGCTTCCAAGGCAGCGCAATCCAAACGGACAATACTTTCAAAATCCGGCCCCAATATTTCCTTCATCAGTTTTATAACTTTATAATAGTTTGGCGCTCCCTTATAATATCCTAATTGCGAAAATATTTTCTCCTTCCACGGTTTGGAATTGTCTATGCTGATATCTGAAATAAGCGTTTCACGCGCATGCTTTTTCAGCGGCACTGCGATATACCCCCATCCGCCGGACTGTTTCAGTATTCTGTTGCGCTCAATCCAGCCGTGCCGGATAAACTGCACCTGATCCAGCAAAATATACCTGTCTGTATGCCGGATCAGCGAAAAATATCCGATATAGGGAAAAAAATACGGCTGCATAATTCCCAATCTCATAATGCTTTGATTCCCTTCATAACAATAAATCCTGCCTACTTCGCATAAAGTGTCAGCCGGGCCGGCATGCAGCTGTTATACCGCAGATAAAACCGGTAATTCGGATTCTGCTGGTGGATATACTGCGGTATCCGTATCAATGCCCATTCATCAAATCCGACTACAACAGCTAATTTAGGCTGGCTTCTTTTCAACAATGCGCGGGCTCCCATGAGAGTTTCTAAAACTCCATACAAAAAGTTGATTTTTAACATCGTGACAGTCTCACTGCCGATCAAATGATCCAGCGCATCCGCCGCTACGGCCTGTGCATCTGCTTTTTCTGCACTGGAAACACCTGCTTTTTCCTTTCCGGTTCCATTAAAATGCAGGTCTGCCTTTTCTTTCCACGCTGCCATCCGATAAAGCGTAAGATTTTGCAGTCCCTGCTCCGCTGTATATTTTTGAAGTCTGCTAAAATTTACCGGATCAGCTTCCAATGCATAAATATGCCGATAACCGCCGTCACTGCTCTTTAAAAAAAGCCGGATACTGTCTCCGTCAAAAGCACCTATATCTGCATATGTCTCATCCCTGCCAATTTGATAAAGATCATTGCAAAAATATGTCTGTTCTTTTGTATAGCAGTTTTTAACATATTGAATATCGTTATTCATCCGGGAATTTAAGTAAGCCGCCATCGCCCGCCTGGATTCTTCATCTTCCAGCAGCTGATATGTATGATAGTAATCGTCCAGATGCTCTTTTACAAACTCCTGTGATATTTTTTCATACTGTTCATAACATACGCTGACCGGATAATATACATTCCTGACCTGCGCTTCTCTATCCTTTAATGCTTCACCAAGCTCCATATGAGAATGCCCCACAATCACATCAAATTCCGGAAATAGCTCTTTGATTTTCTTTAATGAGACAGCCGGGATCCCTTCAAATTCAAAATGTTCCTCCAAATGATCAACTAAGACAGCTGACGGAATAATCCCGTGGAGTTCCAGATGCTGCTTTACAGCGCCGGCAACATCCCCGGCTCCCCATAAGACAAGCGGAAGTTGTTCCTGCCGCAGTTCCTGTATGATATCCCTGCCTTCTCCTTGGAAGACCAGCCGCCTTTCAAATTCTGTTATTTCCATACTAAAATCTCCCCATCTGAAATCTGTTTGCGCATCATCGTCCAAATACTGCTCATCACCTGGCAATTACTGAATTTCTCTCACTACGACTCCTGTATCTTTATGATAGCCAATCACCTTTGCAGGATTTCCATAGCAGGTGCTGTAAGGTTCCACATGCTTCACAACGTTGCTGCCTATGCCAACGAGACTCTCCGTTCCATACCGAATATATCCTCTGGCTGTAACTCCCATTCCTAAAAATACCAGATTTTCCACATGGCTGTTTCCGCCAAGCGTACATCCTGCAGATATTATCGAATGGTCTTCCATTACAAATCCATGTCCAAAATACACATTGGGCCAGATGATATTCCCATTCCCCATCACTCCGTCAAAACCAACAACTGCATTCGACATGATAATATTGTTATCTCCCATTTTTATTTCTGTTTCAAGCATGGCATGGGGACTGATATAGTTGATCAGGCGATATCCTTTTTCTTTCGCCCTTTCATACATTCGCTTCCTGTTCCTCATCACTGTATAACCGCAGAGTACAAGCATATCATACTGTTTTGGCGAATATATATTCTCTACCTGTTCAAACGGCACCACCGGCAGGCCGCATTCTTTTTCGTTTCTCATATATGCCGCATCAACCGTAAATGCCTCGATATCAATCGTTCCATATCTTTCGGCTTCATAAAAAAATATTTTCCCATAAGCGCCTGCACCATAAATAATTATCTTTCTCATTCCAATCACCCTGTTAAAAATTTGTCTGATGCACAAAATAACTTCTATATCCAAAAGGTTCAGCTTCGGCAAAATGATCCAAATCCTGCGAAATCATCCTGCAAATTTCTCCCGGAAGGTAAAACTGCCTTCCGCATTTTTTCTTTTTATCACGATAAACACTGTAGCTGCTTTCCACGTTCTGCCCCCCCCCTTGCGAATTTTTTATAAATTGTTCTGTCTGCTTTGTAAACGACATCTGTAAAAAATCAAATAATTTCTCAGAAACGCCCTGCGCATCTTCTGATAAATCTTCATACCGTACAATCATAAAGCGGTCTGGATACCGTTTCTTCATATCCGCACTCAGTTTGATCCATTCCTTCCATTTATAGTATCCATAATAATTTTCCGGCCGATATTCATTTTTAGAAGCGGCAAATCCCCATTCCTGCTCAATATCCCAGTCCGGTTTATACTCTAATGGGGCATTCATCCAGGATTCCATTACATCATAAGGATTTCTTACAATTCCTGCAATTTTTATATTCCCATATCTTTGCAGAAGTAATGGTACGGTATACAAATACCTTGTCTCTTTATATGCAAGTATAGACGGATTTGTTTTTTTATCAGTAAATACGGGGTACAATCCTTTTTCTCGTTGTTCTGCCTGATTTAAAAAATCATCCGCGTCTTCCTCATATAATTCCATGAAAAATTGTTCCATATCTTCTGTACTGCTTTCTGCTGTTATCCTGTTTTTAAAACGATAGGAAAACAACGGCTGAAAACGATATGCCGCATCTGGACAGCTGTCTATAATTTCGCCCAGCCAGGAAGTTCCTGACCTTGGGACACCATATAATGCAATTACTTTTTCATACATCTGACGTCTTCCTCATTTCCAATTCTTCATTTTAAATTGAAATTTTACAAATCAAATTTTACAAGTCAAATTTTACAGTTCAAAATTTACATTTATCTTTATCATCTATCAAATAAATGCACTTTTTCCGCCAGCCTATACCATTTGCTGCTCTTTATTTTCTGCAATTGCGCATCCAGCTCACAATTCTTTCTCTCCTGCTCTTTCAGGCATCGTTCCAATTCCGCATTCTTTTGTTCCTGCATGTTTATTTGCTGCTCCATCCTCTCCTGCTGCTGCCTTGCTTCATTGAAATTCTTTTTTGCCGCTGCCGCTTCTCCCTGATATTCATAAATCATATCTCTCTTTTCATACATCACTTCCATAACTGCCTGCCCAGCAGCCGCTGTTCCCAGCCGCTCCATCTTCCCCTCAATGCAGATGTTCAAACTTTCCCCGTCAGCAGTTACGTCTGGCATTTTAATCGTATAAATGGGATCCAGATTCAAAAAAAGCTGCCATCCGTCCCGGCTGCACAATGCATTTTCCTCCTGAAATTCCGCATCTGCACCATTCACCGTAACCCGCTCTATCTTCACTTTTACCATCAGTCCTTCCGCGGGGTCAAATCGAAGTCCTTTTATTTGCCCTCCCCCATTCTCAGCCAGCCTGCATGTCCAGCAGAATTCTTCCGCATCCTGGAACATAAACTGCTCCTGATACACCTTTTGGCTGCTGAATCCGTTTCCGCAGTCCACATATATACTTCTTGTCTGTTCAAACGCTTCCGGCAAAATGCCAAAAATATCATATTTCCCGTTTTCATTCATAAATTCCCGTTTTGTGTACCCGTAATGTTTTTCCATTATATGGGCCTTTTGGGGATCATTCAACGCCTGATACAGCAGTTTGATCCCAAACAATCTTGTATATGGCTGGGCGCCTGCCTGCGTACATACCTTACCAAACGCATATTCCGGCAGAAACGCTTCTTTCTTTGCATAACTTTCGGCTTCTGGAAATATTTCCAAAAATTCTTCACGGTTTGCAATCGCAGCATATTCCTCCAGCATCAGAAATAATTCCACACTTGAGCGTATCTGTGTTTCCGCCCGCATCCCGCTTGTATTCCTGCCTGATCCATGTATCCGAAATTTCACCAGCGCTTGCGGCAGCACATATATTTCATGCTTCCTGCATATTTGAATCCACTTTACAAAATCCGGTATCTGGCACAAACCTTTCCGGAAAAAATCATTTTCTGCATAAACATCCTTTCGGATTAAAATGCTCGGATGGCACAGGCAATTCCCCTGATAGAAAAAATAGCGCAGCCATTCCTTTCGGTTTTTATTTTCTGCCCGGAACAACTGATAATAAAAACCATTTTCATCCGTATAAGCATTTCCCTCATCATCAATAGCTTCCGCATTTGTAAAAACAGCCGCATATTCCGGCCTGCGGCGTATCAATTCCACTTGTTTTTCCAGTTTATCTTTCATCCATATATCATCACTATGATGCACTGCAATATAATCACCAGACGCATAATTTCTCACAGCATCGTCTATGGAGCCTCCATGCCAGTTATAGTCATGACGTATCGCAATGATCTGCGGATATTTGTCTTTATACTCACAAATGATCTTCCAGGAATGATCTATAGAGCAATCGTCTACAATAATAAATTCAAAATCCTGATAAGTCTGCTCCAGTACACTTTCAATACTCTGCCTTAAAAATTTCTCATGGTTATAAGATGTTAAAATAACTGATATTTTCATCTTGATCACCTTTTCTTTCCTATTGATGAACATTGCTTTCATGCATCCGGTTTTCTTATATTTCTGATCACAACCTCATTTTGCAAATACACTTTATCCCATAATTTATCCTCTGTATTTTCCTCTACCGAAAATACCGCCGCGTTTTCAATATAAGCAAGAAATAATGCTGTCCTGTTTTTTATCATCGGCTTTGACGCGAGGACTGTTACATTATAATTACCCTCTATCACCGGCAGCCTGGTAACCAGATCCACTTCGTACACCTCGCCCTTTCTGCCCATGATCAGCTCGCCTGTCTCCCGCAATGTGGATGATCCAATCAGCTCCACATTCTTATCATCTCGAATATGGTAAGCGATTCCAAATGTCTCATCACAGCAGACAAGAAATGAAACACGCAGAATCATCTTCTGGTCATATGCAAAAGAAGCCAATTCCTCCCGATCCTCATTCAGCAGCTTAACATCCAAAAACACAACGTCTCCCGTCCCCTCCTTAAACCTCTCCGCCTGCTTTAGAAACCTCTTGCTGCCATATTTTAAAATCAAATCATCATAACAGCCGGCCGGATCATGTTTGTCAATGTCTTTGATTTTCAGTCCGCATTCCGCTTCCACGCTTCTTTCAAACGCCTCCTCCTGCACAGCCGAATTTTGTTCCTGCACAGCCGGATTCTGCTGCGCAGCCAGATTCTGGTCCCGCGCGGCCGAATTCTGGTCCCGCACAGTCTGCCGCTGGTCCTGATCCAGCTTCAAATGTTCCTCATTCATGGACGCGCGTATTTTTTTCAAATAAATGTCCGCCAGTTCCGCCGCAGGCCCTTCCATGATTTTGACTCCGTTCTCCAGATAAATGCATCTCTGGCAAAGCTGTTTTACCGTATTCATATCATGCGTGACAAACAAAACGGTTGCCCCTGATTTCATAATCTGATTCATCCGCGCCATGCATTTTGCCTGAAAAGCAGCATCCCCGACCGCAAGCGCTTCATCCACGATCAGGATATCCGGATTCGAATAGACCGCCGTTGCAAACGCCAGCCTTACAAACATGCCGCTGGAATAATTCTTCACCGGCTGGTAAATAAAATCACCGATATCCGCAAAATCTGCAATATCCGCAATCCTGCCGCTCATCTCTTCCCGCGTAATCTTATTCAGCGTCCCATTCAAATAAATATTCTCAATTCCTGTATATTCCGGGTTAAATCCCGCACCCAGCTCCAGCAGCGCATGGATCCTTCCCTCTACCTGAACACTGCCTCCCGACGGATTTAAAATCCCTGTAATAATTTTAAGCAGTGTCGATTTCCCGCTGCCGTTTTTCCCAATAATTCCTGCAATCTCGCCCTTGCGTATCCGAAAGCTGACATCGTTCAGCGCATGAAATTCTTTATACTGCGGCTTTGCTTTTGGAAATAAACCTTCTATGATCCTTCGTTTATTGTTTTCATATAACTTATAGGTCTTTGTTAAATGACTTACCTCAATCGCATATTCACCCATAACTGCCTCTTTCTACAACATATCCGCAAACTGCGGCCGCAACCTGAAAAAAACATATGCGCCAATCAATAATAATGCCAGTGTAAAAATCCAAAAATACAATGTAAGCGCCGGATGTTCCCAAAACCAGATCTGTTCCGAAAATGTCTCCCGGTAGCCGACGCAAACATAATACATTGGATTCAATTTGATAATGATTTGGGAAGCTTCCGGCATGCCGCTCGGATCCCATACCAATGGAGTCGCCCAAAATCCCACCTGGGTGATCAGGGCAATAATATTTAAAATGTCTTTCGAAAAAACGGCCAATGCCGACATCGTCCAGGTTAAACCCATCAGCAATGCTACTGTGCAAACATAATAATAAACAACCTGGATATTATAAATGTTCGGCGTATATCCGTAGACCAAATAAATCAGCAGGATAAACGCAATAAAGAAAAAATGTACAAAGCTGGATGATACAATCTTGACTAACGGCAGTGTACTTACCCGAAACTGCATATTTTTTACCAGATACGAATAATCAAAAATACACCCTGAACCGCTCCCGAACGCATCTGTAAAAAACTGCCAGGATAAGTAGGCCGGGATATACCATAGGATGAATGGAATATCATCTACCGGAGAAGAACGAAATCCTACCTGGAATACATACCATAAAACAAGGATGATTGTTAATGGCAGCATGAATGCCCAGGCAATGCCGAGCAAGGAATTTGTGTATTTTGCTTTGAAATCGTTTTTTGCCAGTTCGTAGATGACTTTTCGGTCTGTAATTAAGTCTTTGAAAAAATTAATAAAACCTTTTAACATAAGGTCTCCCTTCTAATCCATACATGCAAGTAATATATAAATGCAATAACGCAATTTTTCATTTTCATAAGTCAACAATTCACCGCATGGAATCCGAGAATAAGAAAATGAATACATAAAAAGTATTCCAAATTATATTTGTTTTTGAACTGTTATCAATATTCAGGCATCTTTTCGGTACATTTTTTCCCGTTGATCCAGTGAAACTTCCACTGCAATCCTATGTATCGGATTATATAAAAAATGCGGCAGTACCGCATACAGCCTTTTTTGCCATCTATTAATCATTGTTAACTGTGCCGGTTCTTTATGGTAATCTTTCCACGGTGACTGCATCATATATTCATCCCACAATTTTCCAAAAGGGTGTGTTCCCTCTGCGTGCCACGTCTGTACTCCAAAATTCCCCAATGCGTGATAAACAACCGCGTTCTTTTTGCATTCGTTGACTTCTGATTCTTCGTAATAGTAATCAGGTTTTAATTGAAAAATCTTACACAGATTTCTATATGAAAACTGGCTATTCAATGTCGTATAATTGTATTTATTTGGCAATAGCGCAATATCTTTCTCAAATACAATATTTAATATATCTTGATCAACTACTGCATATACACCATGCTTCTGTTTTATATGATTCATCACCTTTTTCTGTTCAAGATCATTCCACTTTTTATAATCAAAAAGAATGATCCCACCATTATAATACTTGCGCGTATGCATACCTATTTGCTTCTTATGTCGTAAGCTCAATGCATCGTATGCCATCGCAACCGCACAATTCCCCATATCTATATTAATCAACTCTGATATACTTTTTGCAATAACGGTATCTGCATCAATATACAAAATTCTCTCGGTTCCACATTCCAAAAAATTTAGTGCAAATAGTTTATAATATGTTGCATAACTCCCCTTATACTTAGGTATGCCATTTTTTTCCAAATACTTTTCTATCTGCATGGTCTCAATCAAGCAAACTGGCACATCATATTTTACAGAAACTTCTGCAATTCTTTTTCTGTTCTCTTCATCAATACCTCCATCTAAAAGAAATATTTTCTCAATTAACGAAGCATTATTTTCTAACAAAGAGACGATCGAAACACCTGCAAACGGTGCGTACGCATTACTGGATTGATATAAAATACTAATTACCCCCCCTCTCTTACAGAGCTAGTTGTATTATCTTGCATTCTATCTAAGTACTCTCTTCCAACTGTAATACATTCACATTTATGTTTAAAGACATCCACCGTACTCGAATACAAATTAAGCACTTTACTAATCCCTAGATTTGTTGCAAATGCCAACACCTCGACAGATACTAGGTTATTAACAACTATACTGTCAGGAAAAATTTCTCCATAATCTGTTTTATCTCTCGGATGAGCCTTTATTAACAACTGACATCCCTTATCTGCATACGTATCTACCAATGATTTCCAACACTGCTCTACCTTTTCAGATGTATCGACTAAACCATCCTCTAGCAATGGAGCTGTCAAGAGAATATTTACGTCGCCGTGGATATCCAGAAGCTGCTTATCATATGCCAAAGCATATAACTCCAAAATTTTGTTTTTCTTTTTGTCGTCCAATTTTTGAATCATTTCTGCCACATTATATACAATTATTTTTTTCTTTTTTAAATAGCTCACCAGATTCTTATTTTCACTGACTTCTATTGCCGATACATATTTCGAACAGCCGCTATATGCTACTATAATATTAAGTCTGTCAAAAATAAGCGATATACGCACTGCTAATTTGTGCAATGGCATATTTATTTGAAAATTGTTTTTTGCATGTTCACTAACAATATAAGAAACCTTTTCAAAGTTCATTCTTAAATTGATTGTGGAAACTCCATCTATTGCATATATTTCATCATATGCATTAAAATCGAGTCCTTGTGGCAGCTTCTCCCTTCTTGCCATCTTATGGAATTTATAATACCTTCCCATTTTTTTTGGCCAGGCAACAAGTATTTTGGGAAATTTGACATAATCACTCAAATGCTCATTTTTTATATAATCCTGATATAGCTTGTCATCGAAAAAAAACACTCTATGAAACAAATGCGAATTTTCCAATGGTTCTTTTATTCTTTCCATACCTTGCATATGGTTTGACAAAACCATATCCATTTCATCTTCTTCATTCAGCAGAGCCTTGACAATCGTCTTGTAAAGCATATATGGTCTTTCGCAAATAAATAATTTTTTCACAATACATCTCTCACTTTCCTATCACTATTTTTCCGGTATGACAACCACAATCAATCTAACTCACCAGCAAATTTACTTTCTGTAATGAAACGAATCTCCATCTTTTTAGAAAATTCTTTCAACATAATCTCCATACCGTAGTTTTTCGCATCTAATATACGATTGCTTATAATGAAAGACATATCTTCTAGAGCATAATTACTCTTTGCCTCATGGGAATATCCATCAATCCCAGCAATATAAACTTCCTTTACATCAAGATTTTTCAATAGTTGAAGCAACATGAGTCCTGCGTTATCTCTTACTTCCTCTATATTATTTAGCAATGACACATATCTCACTCTCATATATCCCATCTCTGTTGGGATATTAGATGTTACGATACACTTATCACGTACTTTCTCATCAAGTTCACTGTAACGTCGTAAATTGCTAACAAAAATATAATCCGTACCAACTTCATTGTATTCAAAATTTACACTAATAGTAATTGGATCCTTTTCTTTCACAAATTTAGTTATTTTTTCTTTTTCAATACTCACACTCTTTCCCGGTCCGATTATAAGAATTATCCTTTGCGATATCGCTTCTCTAAATTCATTCAAATGCTCTTCATAGCACTTTCCGTTTTCCATGAATTTATAATAGAGTTCCTTAATAAATACTTTGTCAAAACCCTCTCTTTTTTCTTTCGGCATCATCGCAAAAATTTCATCCATATCTTCAATGCGCAATGTCTGCTTGTCCACTAGGTAGTTCGCATAATTTGGATGTACATTATGCTTTGCAGATAAATAATTAGGCACAGAATATCCCCAGCTATTTTCCTGATAAAATGCATTCAGTACCTGATCGATCACTCGCAAGATCGGATTTAATATGTATGTCTTACCCTCAGTCTCATTCAAATACTCCGTCAATAACTCCGTATTTAGATTTCCTGCACCTCTGCCCATTCCATAAATGCTTGAATCAATAATTAACTGCCGCAGTGTTTTCACCGAAGTCAATGCTTTTGCATTTGAATATGCAAGCTGCATATTGTTGTGAGAATGAAATCCTATCTTGATACCACTGTCCAGCCTATTTTCTACAATATAGAAAAGCCGAAGCAAATCACGCTCTTTCATCCCGCCGAAACTGTCTACGATATAAAATACATACGGCTTAATATCATTTGCACATCGGATAAGTTCTATAAATTCCTCGTCCGAATAATTCAAAGAAACCATCGGCTGCATAAACACCTTATATCCCTTTTCTGATATTTTTCTGCAAAATTCTACTGCTGCTTTCAAATCTTTCTTATGAAATGCAATTCTTATGCCATCAACTGCACTCTCACAACTTAATCCGATTTTGTCAATGGAATACTCGCCATAGTTAATCATGCAGACAAAAAGCCTTCCGGTTTTCTCTTTCGGAATTACCTCTGACATTGCCTCTAATGACGGAAACTTGGTACTGTTCTCGTCCGGTTCTGCCTGTTCTGTCACAAAACCACATTCTATAATATCAATATTTGCCTCTGCCAATGCCCTGATGATTTTACGAATATATTCATGTCCGAATTTCCAGTTATTGCAATATCCCCCATCTCGCAATGTACAATCCAATATCTTTGTATCTGCTATATGCATCTTCCGAGTCCCTTTCTAATCTATCCGCAAATCTTATATTGTTCCTGCTTTTTTCTTTCCTCTACAATCTTACGTACTTTTTCCAGATCATTTGGGGTATCTACTGCAACCGTATCTGAATCCACTTCAATATACTGTACTTTATAGCCATTCTCTATAAATCTTAATATCTCAATATCCTCTATGCTTTCAATCTTCGCTTTTCCGCATGTCCGACCATACTCACAATAAAACTCTAACGCCTCTGGTTTGAATCCATATACGCCCATCTGCTTATAATAAGCATAATCAATACTTCCCTTTGGATATGGCGCTGTGGAACGGGTCAGATAAATTCCTATTCCATCCTTATTCGTAATAACCTTTGGCACTGTAAAGTTTACAACCTCTACCGGATCCTTAATCTTAGTCATTAAGTTAGTAATCTGCAGTGTATCATTTTCAAGAAACGGCAATATTACAGCACGAATAACTTTCGGTTCTAATAAGGGCTCGTCTCCCTGAATATTTACATATAAATCAGCTTCTATCTTTCTTGCAACTTCCCCAATCCGGTCTGTTCCGGTTTTATGCTGATCGGATGTCATTACAACCTCAATACTGTTCTGTTTGCAGACTTCTTCTATCTTTACATCATCTGTTGCAACATAGACTTTATCTAACTCTTTTACCTTTAAGCACTGATTATACACCCACCATATCATTGGCTTTCCGCAAATATCAGCCAAAGGCTTTCCCGGAAATCTTGAACTCTGATATCTTGCAGGTATTACTCCTATTATTTTCATCTTCGTATTTTCTCCTCATCCTTATACTTTCTGTAATGTTACAAAGCTCGTCTTTATAAACCATGAAAAATTACAGAACATCGACTTTATAATCCTTGCGCCAAGCTTAAATAGTATGACAATCCTACTTTTATACCCAAAAATCCTCATATCTTTTTCGGTATATCCAAGCATATACATCATCTGCTTTTCCTCTTCGTCCGGTTTATTCATATATGCCATTGCCGCCAGAAATATCCCATTATAATGCCTTCTCAAAATTCTTTTCAAAGCTTCTGCAATCATAGGACTGTCCTCAAAAACTCCGGTGATTGACAGGAATCCTTTATAGTCCATGAAGATTCGCTGCTTCAAATTCTCATAAAATCCATCGTTTCCAAATCTGGATAATGCTATGCACTCCCGAATACACATCATTTTTCCTTTATCTTTTAGCATAGAAAGATACTGTGCTACCTGCACATAAATCGTTCCTTTATATTTTTCACAAGATGGCCGCTGTGCATCCCACTCTTCTTTCTTCACTATGAGAGATGTCAAGTATCCCAGACTCGTAGTTGAATTTAACTTATCAAAATACTGTACCACCTGGTCTTCATTTGAGAAATCAACAATAAAGCTCTGTTTCTCTTTTGTCCATTTGTCTTTCATAAATGGCTTTAAGTTTTTATTACAAATGATTCTATTTCCCCAAAACACAGAAATATCCGGATTTGTTTTTACATAAGACAAAACCACATCTATTGCACCTTCCGCAATTCCGTCATCATCGCCTGCCAGCCAGCAGTAATCAGCATTTGCAATCTCGACTGCTCTCAAAAAATTCGCGTCCGCACCATAATTCTTATCTGTCCGGCTGTAAATAAACTCCACGTCCACAGATTTCATATATTCAACAACACATTCATAGCTCTCCTCTGACGCATTATCGCTTACGCATATCTGCACGTCATTCTTATTCATTCCATTTAACCAACCGACAGCCGTCTTCAGCAATTCCAATAGATATTTCGGACGGTTATAAGTAGGTATACAAATCGCCAATGTCTTTCTCATAATTTTCTCCAATCAACGCACCTACTCTTTAGTGTCTTCATAATTTTTCAACGCGACCTCTCCCGCCAGTTCCTTCACTCTGCTTTCCAGTTTTGAAACCTTAATTGACAGCAAAAACAACTGAAACAACAGCAAAAATGTAACTGCAAGAAATACAAAATTGACTGTAGTGGCAATTTGCAATACATTCGCCATAAAGATAGCAATCTGCGGAAAAACAGCTATCATAATCAAAATGATTGAAAAAACAATCCAGAACCCCATGTCTTCTATTTGCGTCTGAGATCTCCGAATTTTCCGAATAATATACCAAAATGTTCCAATCGCAGCCAAAACCAGAATTACACGCAACAGCACACTCATATTATCTCTTCCTCCTAAACCACTGTATAAACACTAATGACATACAGATATTCATCATATAACGAATTGCGTTTCCAAGATTCAGATAACTGACCCCTGCTTGTCTCTCCCGCATTTTAATGCCTACTTCTTCTACGCAAAATCCCAGACGTATTAAAAGCGCTATTGTATCTGGTTCTGGTGCCATATTTATCTCGTCTGCCAAAAATTTCATAACATTCTCACCGTACAGCCGCATTCCCGATGTCGGATCACTGATCCGCTTTCCTGTCGTAATTTTTATCAATGCCTGAATAATATAGCTTCCCAAATTTCTGAGCGATCTGCAGACTTTTTCCTCTACAAATCTTGATCCGATAACAACGTCTGCATTCGTCTGTTTCATTTTCTCTACCATACATGCAATATAATGAGGATCATGCTGTCCATCGCCATCATACTGAAGCACCATCGAATACCCGTGTCTGGCTGCATATTTCATCCCTGTTCTAAACACTTCTGCCAAACCCACATTGATCGGCATATCCACACAGTTATATTCTCTTTCTTCACATATTGCTTTAGTATTATCCTTAGAACCATCATTGATAATCACATAGTCATACCCATTCTCCAGCTGTTTCAGTTCTTCAATCACCCATGGTATATTTTCCGCCTCATTATATGCTGGTATAATCAGTAATATTTTTTCCATTTTATCCAGATTCCTACAACCCTTTATACTCATGTACAAATTCGTCGAATGTCATTGCTACTGCATCCTTTTCAGAAACAATCGGTTCCTTCGTTTTCCATTGAATCGCAAACTTCTTATCATCCCAACGAATTCCCGTGTCATATCCCTTCAAATATTTACCAATGCATTTATACGATACGATTGCATCCTCAGAAAGCACTTCAAACCCATGGGCAAATCCGTGCGGCACCCACACGCTATTATGATTCTCTTCCGACAAAATGACATCAACATACTTCCCGAATGTTGGAGAACCTTTTCTTAAATCCACAAGCACATCATGAATTGTTCCCTTAATTGCCCGGACAATTTTTATCTGGGGATGCTTCGTCTGAAAATGCATTCCTCGAATCACGTCCTTTTTCGAATATGACTCAAAATCTTCATATATCTCAGCATCAAGCCCCCATTCTTTAAACACATCCTTCTCCAGACTTTTTAAAAAATACCCCCTGTTATCTTCCATATAAAAAGGTGTTATCAGCTTTACACCCTCTATTGCCAGCTCACTTATCAAAAAATTAGTATGCATATGCTTTCTCCAACATCCAGTCTCTGGTCAACTTTACACCTTCTGCAAAAGGCACTTCCGGTGCAAATCCCATTTTTTCCAATTTCGATGTATCAAACTCTTTATATGTCAGCATTGCTCCCGAAAAAGGGACCTTCCCGAACATCAATTCCGAATCACTATGTAAAACCTGTTTCATCTCTACAACAAATTCCTTTAACGGACGTTGCTGCGCATTTCCAATATAGTATACCGAATTCACTTTACCCTGCTTTCCCGCAAGTACAATCTGCTTCACTGCATCCGTAACATATATAAAGTCATAATACTGACGCCCATGCGTCAATTCTATTTTTTCATTTCTCAGCATTTTTCTTAATGTGGTATTCAAAAAACGTGCTGACTTCTCTCCAGCACCATATATATTAGAAATAATGACATTTATATAGAAAACTTCTTCTTTCACTGCAACAGTCTTCGCCATAAAGTCTGCTGCCAATTTAGCAGTGCTGTAGACATTTCGCATATCCGGCATAGAACCATCGGTTGCAATATACTGTATTGCCTCATATTCCATAATACTTCCTGCATTGACAAATCGCCCACATCCCAAACGTTTTGAAAGCCTTACCGCATCACAGGTAGTGTGTACATTCTGCAATTGCAATATCGTATCCGCACGTTCCATTCCTGCAGTTCCCGCCCAAGCCAAATGGAAAAATATATCCGCATGATCCCACGGTAAATCCTTCTTATCAAGCCGGAACAAAGTCTGTGCCTCGGCTTCTACTACATATACCGAATCTCTCCACTCACTGGGAATACGTTTCTCATCCCGTACGACCACTGTTACTTCATCACCCTGCTTTAGAAGCTCCGCGACCAGCCATTTGCCAACAAACCCTGTCGCTCCTGTCACAACTATTTTCATTTTGCCTCCATCTGCTATTGATTTACCGCTTCGTGAATCGTCTTTGCTATAAAGTCGATCATCTCATCTGTCATACCCGGATAAATACCTACCCAGAAGGTGTCTTTCATAATTTTGTCTGTATTAGCCAATTCTCCTACCACACGATATCCCTTACCAGATGTTCTCATCTGGTCGAAACATGGGTGCTTTATTAGGTTTCCTGCAAACAGCATTCTCGTCTGTACACCATGTGCTTCAACATACTGAACCACTTTATTTCTGTCAATACCATCTTTACAGGTAATCAAAAATCCAAACCAGCTTGGTCTTGAATTCTCACAGGGAACAGGAAGAATCAGCTTATCTTCCGTACCTGCAAGTCCGTTTTTCAGCCGCTCAAAATTCTCTCTTCTTCTCTCTACAAAACCTTGCAGCTTCTCAATTTGTGCGCATCCCACTGCCGCCTGCATATCTGTCACCTTCAAGTTATAACCAAAGTGTGAGTATACATATTTATGATCATATCCCAATGGCAATTCGCCATACTGTTTTTCAAATCTATGGCCGCATAAATTATCCTGACCAGATGCACAAGCGCAGTCACGTCCCCAATCGCGCATAGAGCGGATACATTTGTTGAGCAGCGGGTCATCCGTATATACAGCGCCGCCCTCTCCCATGGTCATATGATGAGGTGGATAAAAGCTGGAAGTTCCGATATCACCAATCGTTCCTGAAAACTTCTCCTCACCATTGATTACATATTTTGTTCCAAGAGCATCGCAATTATCTTCGATCATCCACAGATTGTGCTTTTCACAGAATGCCTTTACCTCAGTCAAATCAAACGGATTCCCAAGCGTATGTGCTGCCATAACAACCTTTGTCTTATCCGTCAACGCTGCCTCAAGCTTCGAAACATCCATATTATACTGTGGTATTGTCACATCAATAAATACTGGAACAACCCCATACTGAATTGCAGGAGCAACTGTAGTCGGGAATGCAACCGCAACAGTAATCATTTCATCCCCTGGCTTTACCTGTCTCTCACCCAACAGCGGCGATGTCAATGCCATAAATGCACATAGATTCGCGGAAGATCCTGAATTGACCAGAGAGCAATACCGTACTCCAAGATAATCCGCAAAGGTTTTCTCAAACTTTTCTGTATATCTACCTGATGTCAACCAAAATTCCAACGCACTGTCAACAAGATTGCACATATCATCACTATCATATACACGGGACGCATATGGAATATAATCTCCTTCTGAAAATTCCTTCTTCGCGTTGTGGTAAGTATCACAGTATTCTTTCACCATTTCTAAAATAGCACCCTTCGCCTGCCGCTCTGTTTTATTCTCAAACATTTCATTTTCTCCTCTATTCATTCCAAATTTTCCATGGTGCTTTCCCGCTTTCCCATAGCTTCTCCAATTTTTCCTTGTCCCGCAGTGTATCCATACACTGCCAGAAGCCATGATGCTTATAACATATAAGCTCCCCGATCTGGGCTATTCTTTCCATTGGTTCGCGCTCTAGCATAACGGAGTCCCCCTCAATGTAATCCAATACCGTCGGATTACATACGATAAAGCCACCATTGACCCAGCCACTGTCTTCCTTGCTCTTTTCTCTAAAAGCCTGTATACTGTTGTCATCGGCAAAATCCATTACACCAAAGCGACCTTCGGGCTGTACCCCTGTCAACGTCATCATCTTGCCATTTGCCTTATGAAACTCAACCAGCTCCTGAATATTTATATTTGCAACACCGTCACCATATGTGACCATAAACGGTTCATTATCCAGATATTTCCTGACTCTCTTGACTCGTCCGCCTGTCATCGTATTTAATCCTGTATCGACCACCGTCACCTTCCATGGCTCGGCAGTATTATTGTGTACAATCATATCCTGCTTACCGGTCGTAAAATCGTATGTAATATCACTTTTATGCAAAAAATAATATGAAAAATATTCTTTTATAACATACTGCTTATATCCTGCACAAATCACAAAATCATGATATCCATACGCAGAATACAGCTTCATGATATGCCACATAATCGGCATACCTCCAATTTCAATCATTGGCTTTGGTTTTAAATGGCTTTCTTCAGAAATACGGGTTCCTAATCCGCCTGCCAAAATAATTACTTTCATTTATATCTTCTTCCTTCTCGTTCTTTCTGTTTTTTTATCATCATCGCAAACATTCCAAAGCAAATAAAATAACCCACCATCTGCACAAACATAAGAACCAGATAAGAAAATGCTGCTCCGTGAATCCCTCCCCTGGCAACAAATATGTCCGGGATAATCAATGCACAGATGAATGTGATCGTATTAATAACATACAAATAGCTCTGTTTTCTGATTATAGTTATAATATAACTCATAAACGTATTTAAAGCATTCAGTCCGCCCGCTGTGAGCAAAATTCCAAAAGCAGTCCCATATTCCCTTAGTTCCGTCACGCCATATGCCCATGTGAGTATAATCAGAATAATCTCTCTGACGCATACGATAATGCCTGTAGTCAAAAGAATCGCTGCCGCTGTTTTCAATACTTTTATGGCCAATATTTTTCGTTTTCCATCATTCCAGATATTCGCATATACGGTCAGCACAGGTCTGTATATGAATCCGGCTATCATATGTACTGTCGTAGCGGGCAGCAGCAAAATAGTATAAATCAACTGATGCTGGCTGCTCATATTATCATCTATCGCATACTTCGCCGAGTTGAGAATATAAGCCGCGGCAAATGCGCTGAAAAATAACGGAAGAATTTCTTTCGTCAAATGTATAATCTGATCTGCCTTTCCTGCCTTGTCATCAGAGAAATTTTGCCAAACAATGCTGTTAAATACCAGAATCGTAACCGTTTCTACCATGATTGCAATCATAATGGCAGTTGAAAAATTTCTGCTGATGATCGTTACAATGCATAAAACACTATCTGGAATCAGCACCTTTATAAAATTCAGTTCCGATGCAATGTCAACCCGTCCCTGCTGCTGGTATCTTCCTTGAAACACCTCACAAAACACATTAATCGCCTTATATATTCCATATGCAATAATAATAAATGCCTTTTCCCCTACTCCATATTTCCATATTGCATAAAAAAAAGCACTCATTACCATAAACACACCGCTAAGACATCTCTGTTTAAAATATGTATTAAAAGCATACTTTTCTTTTACATCAGATATCTGATATCCCAATGCATTCATAGTTCCAATGTTCATCAAAACATTTATGATTGCAACCGCAATAGAAAAATTTGCTCCCACTTCATTTCCGGCAAAGCGTGTCACAATCAACAATACTCCGATAGAAGAAATCGCTGTCATCATACTTGCAAGAGAGTTCCACAAATAACCTTTTTGCATAATGCGAACCTCACTCATGATGCAGTGTACTGCTTTTTCACGCAACAACATTACTTTTACCCCTTACCTTTTTTCCGATACATATTATTTTATTAAACGATTTCTGTAATGCGACATACAATACCAAAAACAATCCTAATACCGCTATCATAAATACCGGGAAACAATATCGGTCAATCTGGTTATTTAAAACTGCCAGCGCAAAAATATTTCCAAACACAGTTATTTCTAATATAAAAGCGATTTCAAGCCTCTTATCAATGCTTCTTTTTTTTATTTCATGCCATAATACATATGCAAACAGTAAAATTGCTAAAAACGGTGCGGCAATCAACGATATTGTAAACAACATCTTCGTAAACTGCACATATCCTTTGCAATGGTATATCTTTTCCAATACTATACTGGAATCCACCGGGATTTTAAATTGAGTAAGATCTTCATATCCAAACTCTTCCATCAGGTCATCATAGCCTTGCTCCGTATAAAACTCCTTGCCCCTCCGATACCAGCCAAACGCACAAGCTATCCCGGAATTCTCATTTCCTCTAGTAAAACTTGCTTCTTTAACCGCACTCTTATGATCTTCCCCTCTCCCATAATAATTGGTTAGTACCAGATAATTATTTATATAACCCATCAGCATTTTATCAGGCCTTTTCAGAAAGCATTCTATAATATATCTGATATTGCCGTTTTTCTTTATCGAAAATTCAAACGTCTCTTCTACTTCCATATTGTTATCCAGAACAGCAACCGTATCCTCATCAATTATTTCAAAATATGCTGCTCCATTAACAAGCGAGTCACTAAACACCTTTTCTATGTTTTCGCTAGTCGCACTTACCATCTTACCTTCCCTAAATATGTTTCCGGTATGAACATAATTCGTCCACATTCTATTGCTTGCCAGCAAGCATGCAAATGCTGCACCCAAAGTAATCAGAGTTTTTCCCTTCTGTTCCCGCTTGATCCATCTGCAGAATTCTGTTATTACAAAAGGAATCGTGATAAATGCTATATAAGTCTGTTTCAAAGAATATGCTAAAATCAGATTCAAAGACAGCACGAACGCCTTTAATACTATCCATTTGACTTTTCCTCCATCTGGTGCATAATAGGCCTTTAAAAAAAATACCATATTGAATAGACAGATGCTTGCTCCGAGAAATTCTGTCAGCAGTGTATGGTAATAACCAAATACAACCGGATTGAAGAATAAAATAATTATAACTGCATACTTTGTATACCTAAGTTGTTGATCACCCACAATTTTGAAAAAAGAAAAACACAGGCACAACGTCAATATAAAAAATAGCAGCATGAGACAGATCATTCCCTGTGATGTAAGACCGAATAACTGCGATGTAATATAAATCAAATACGGAAACAGCCATCCTCTGATTAAATTCCATTTGGCAAATACTTCCTTACCTTCAAAATATTTCAGATATGAAATATACCACGCAGAATCTACCGTGAAATAAATTGGCACAGATACAAATATCAGCACCACCAACAATAATAATACCGCCTTTGTTATATAACGTATCCTCATATCCTGCGATTTGTTTAAGCAGAAATATTTTATACTTCCTGCATAATGCAATATCTGATATATGAATGACGTCACGACTGCCGTTATGGCTAAGCAAAGTCCAAGCCATTTCACCATGTTTAATATACCCATGGCTCCCCTGCTGTCATATTCCAGAAATTTCAAAGAATCTGATGAAATATACGGATCTCCCGCCTCACATTCTATTTCTACATACTCTCCCAATTTATACTTTTTCACGCAGTTAGTCTGATCAAAATTCTCCATCAGCTCACTTCCGCTTAGAACTTTCTGTTCAAATAAGCTCTTTCTAATCGTAACAGAGGCAATTTCTATTTTTCTGGCACTTCCGCCGAAATCAATACGAACATTCTGCAGGCCTTCTTTAGAAATAGGCATAATAACTGTCTGAAAATCATTGACTCCGTATACTTTTCTTTTCTCATAGTGTTTATCATCATAAACACTTTCTATTCCGTTATTATAGAATACCTCCAACGGTTCCTGATAGTTGTCCGTTTTAAAAGATATTTCAATACTTGGATATTGAATCCAACACACCAGAAATGACTGACTGCTGTTTACAGCGATCACAACGGTCACTATGAACAGTCCAAAAAATACACATATCCATCTAGCTTTCCTGCTTTTTCGTATGTTTTTCCACATTCTGCAAATACTGTCAAATGTTATCCGAACAGCCAGAAAACTGATTGCAGCACTTCCCAGGAAGCTGATCAAAAACGCTGTCAATCCCGCCAGAATCATATAGCTAAAATTAATATTATATGACAGTTCCTTTAAGTTTCCAGATTGAATATATGGATCATTCTCCTCATATTCTAAAACCACATTCTCCTCTACTTCGTAGTTGATAAGCATATTAGCTGTTGAAAATGTCTGTAAGATTTCTTCTCCCTGCAACGTCTTTTTCAAAAACAGATTCTTCTTAAGTGTAATTGATTTTATCTCTGTCCTCCCCGCACTGGTTCCAAAATCAATTCTAAGATAATCCAATCCGGCTGCCGGAAGTTTAAACACAGCTTTTTGAAGATTATCCGTCGATGTAATTCCATACAACTTTATATGGTTCTCATCAAAAATACTTTTCTCACCATTGTTATAAAAAACCACCAATGCTTCCCGTTCATTTGTCGAATAAAACTCTACTTCCGCCGCAGGATATTTTAGGATGTTCAGGAATACCAGTCCGATTAAAAACATGCCAAAAATAAGACAAAAAATTCCTCTTTTCTCTTTTTTACTCATTTCAATTAGCCTCTCAAAAATATTTTCCTGTGTGCAAATCAACAATGCTCCATTCTTTATTTAAGATGCTCCACAATCCTTAAAAAAGTAACTTTCATCCCATCCCTCTTAACCGACTCTACAACCTTCCTCCACTTCCCATCCTGCCTTCGACCCAGCATCCGCCTTAATTCCTGATCACTCAGTCCAAACGGATCCTCCACCCCGAACATCACATCATAATCACCCCGGTACAATTTCCGAATCTTATCATCAATCTTCTCACCCGAATCATATGTTCCATAACTCCAGGCCGTTTCAGACACCCGATCCGCGTCATTCTCCTCATGCCTTTTTACATACTCCCGGTACAGCTCCCGAAACGGATGCTCCCCCTTCGGCAGCCAGTCCTCCATGCATTTTTCAATGACATTCCCATATCCGGAAAAATGAATGAATCTCAGCGGATCTCCTTTCACATAATATCTTCCGTCCTCCTTTGTCATCCCGCAGTCCAGCAGTGACCACGTCGCAAAATCATAGCCGCGGTGCTTTAAGATCTCCACATCGAAAAAACATGGAGCCAAATCAATCCATTTCTGATCCGTAAAGATTCCGCGCTGGATGTCATCATAGCAGAACAGGTAGAGCCGCTGCGCCCACCATTTGATAAACCTTTCTGCCTCCGCACTCCGGTTCACTGCTAAAAACCCAAGGTTATAGACTCCATGAGCGGCGGAAGAAAGCTCCATATCAATATTTCCAGGCTGCAGCAGATGCGGGCATACGACAATCGGCCGACGCTCCAGCATCTCTTTTAATTCCGCAAAATCCGCGTACACATAACAGTCCGGATCCAGATATACAAACTGGTTCTCCTGCGGAAAATGCTCCATCAGGTAAATAAAAAACTGTCCTTTTACCGCCGTTGACGCTTCCACAATTGAATGCTTAAATATGTACCTGTTAAAATTTCCATCCCACATATCCTTTGATAAGATCACATCATCAAAATATTCGGAACGCACATTTTCCGGCATCTCGCGTTCTGTCAGGCATACGAAAAACGCCGCGTCCGGCATATGCCTTTTAACAGATTCTGCCAGAGTCCTCGCTTTATGTGTGTAATTCGCGCAAATGGATGTAAATATGATCATGATATTCTCCTGTCTATAACTCTCTTGATGATCTTTCCGATCAGAGGGTACTGGTAATATTTCTGCACCTGTTCAAACATTTTTTCGTATTTCATACGAAGGGCAACCTGTTCAATCAGCGCATCCCGCAGCGTCTTTGCGTATTCTTCCTGATGTTTTTCATAAAATGCTTTATGGTTGTCATAGATCTGGCGGTATGCTGCCTGCATCTGTATGTAATCGGCCTGGAATCCCGTTGTACGGGAGGCAGGTTTAATCCGGTAATGAAACAGCGTTTCTGGAATCTGGCGGATTTCTTTGCCCAATTCTAAGATACCGAGCCAGAAATCATAATCTTCCATCCCGGAAGCCATATTGCTGTTAAATCCGCCTACCCTTTCCCAGTCCTTACGGTAAAACAGCGCCGTAACAAATACAACGTTGTCCAGCAGCATGCTCTGGAAAGAATATTCCGGCAGATTCCATTTCCCGTTTCTTTCTCCAAACATATCAGCTTCACAGTATACAACTCCGATCCTGCTGTCGGATTCGATCATTTCCACTGCCTTTTCTATATACGTTTTGTCAATCCGGTCATCCGCATCCAGCGGAAGTATGTAGGTGCCGTCTGCATGGCGGATGCCGTAATTTCTTGCCCCTGCCGGCCTTATATGGTCTGTATGCAGTACTTTTATCTGCTCTGTTTCCATGCGTTTGATAATCTGCACCGTTTCTTCATCATCAGAGCCGTCGTCAACAATAATCAGCTCCCACTGCGGATATGTCTGTGCTTTTACGGACGCGACAGCTTCTTCCATATATTTTCCATCGTTATAACATGGCATAATTATGCTCACTAACTCCATGTCTTCCTCCGTTTATCTGATGTTGACGGATTACCGTTTATAAATACCTACAGTCTCTGCCTTATTGCAGCTGTTCACACGATACTTCGCATTTATTTCCTGAATGATCCACGAAAACTTTTTTTGCCAGGTCTATGCGGTATTTTACTTGTCTGTTACATATGAGCAGCCAGACATCATAGATGCCTTCTTCCAGTCCGCAAAGCTGCAGTGTACAGTCAAGCCCTGAATGTAAATAATCATATGTTTCCGGTTCATATACATCCCGGCCATATTTCTTTTGTATATCTTCCCTTTTCCGAAATTCCGTCCCAAATATGTATTGATTTACATCATTTTTCAGCATTACTTTTAATTTGGATTCCCTGCTGCAATGATTTGCAATATAAATCCATCCCCATAAATACAGCTCCCTGTTTTTGACCTCGCAGACATCCAGCCAATAATTGCATGCCCCAGAGCATTCCCCGGATAACAGTAAAAATTCCTGTTCGATCGCAAGCAGCTGATGCAGGCTGCCAAACTGCTCTGCTATGCTTTCTCTGCGCGGATACAAACCGGCATCTTTGCAAACGACGTATAACGTGGACGTCTGTGTAAACGCATTTTCGCGAAATTCCTGATAGGTAAAATAGCTTTCATCCAATAAATATACGGTAAACCCTGCTTCTTTCAGACGGCCAATAAATCCCTGCCGGCTGTATCTTCTGACATGGTCTTTCTGCCCAAATCTTCTTTCATTCTCTTGCTCTGAAAGCCCCCATTCTTCATCTATTTGTTCCTGATTCAAATCCATCGGGACAAGAAGAACCGCGATGCCTTTGGAATCTAATACACGGTACATTTCCTGCATGGCCTGCCTGTCTGAACGGACATGTTCCAGTACATGGCTGCAGACGATAAGGTCAAAAGCGCCGTCTGAAAACCGCTCCATGTTTTGAATGTCCATGTTATAATTCACATCCTGCATATACAGATCCGCCGTATACAGATTTACCCCCCCCCAATGAAAATTCAGGTATCTTTGCAGGGCGCCGGAAGGAGCGATTTCCAGCAGGTCAAATCTGCTCTCCGCTTTCTCTTTCAGGCGTTTAAAAAAAGTAACGATCAGCCTGTCCCGGTCCGCTGCATAACAATACGGACAGGAATACTCTTCCCAGTTCAATGTTTCCGGCCTTGATGTTTCCAGCCTTGATGATCGTTTTCTATATTTCTGTTCAATCGGTACATATCTTTCCAACTGCCTGCCGCAGACTGCACACTTTCTCATATCCTTTTCCTTTTCCACTGTCACCATACGGCCGCTTACCTTTTTCCGGTATCTTCAATGATTCTGCATATCCGGTCAATCTCATTTTCCTTAAGCTCCCCATACATGGGCAGCGTCAGAACTCTTTTCGACACGCCCAGCGCCACAGGTGTCTTCCTTGCATCAAATCTCCCATGATAACAGTCATACATGCTCGTCAGCGGATAAAAATATTTCCTTGCTGACACTCCCGCCTGCTGCAGTCGTACAGCCACTTCGTTGCGTGTGGCCCCAAATTCCTTTTCTTCAAATATGACCGGGAAATAGGCATAGTTTGGCTTTACATCGGACTGCCGCTTCATAAGCCTGACGCCTGCCAGTCCGTGCAGGCGTTCTGTATACTGTTCATAAACCCGTTTCCTTTTTTCTATTTCACTGTCAATATAACGCAGGTTGCAAAGGCCCATCGCGGCCTGAAACTCATTCATCTTTGCATTGGCGCCAACAAAATCCACCTTTTCCTGCCCGCGGATTCCAAAATTTTTCAGGCGGTACAGATCCATTCCATATTCATCATCTGCAAAACAGACCGCCCCGCCTTCGATCGTATGAAACACCTTGGTTGCATGAAAGCTGAATATAGACGCGTCTCCAAAATCGCCTGCCCCTGTTCCCCGATAAGTTTCCCCAAATGCATGTGCCGCGTCATAGATCACTTTCAGGCTGTACTTTTGGGCAATCCTATGTATCTTTTCCACCTCGCACAGATTTCCATATACGTGAACCGGCAGGATTGCTGACGTCTGATCGGTAATCAGTGCTTCTATTTTGTCTGCGTCTATCGTACAGGTATCCGGGTCAATGTCGCAAAAAACCGGTTTGAGCCCATTGCGTACGATTGCATGCGTTGTGGATGCAAATGTAAACGGTGTTGTAATGACTTCTCCGGTCAGACGCATTGCCTGGATTGCCAGTTCCAATGCCATGTGGCCGTTAACCATCAGGGATACATTTTTCACCTGCAGATACTGCCGCAGTTCTTCCTCCAGCTTTTTATGTTTGGCTCCCATATTCGTCAGCCTGCGGGTTTGCCATAAATCTCTGATCTCTTCGGCAAATTCATCAAAAGGCGGCATGGACGGCCTTGCAACATAGATCTCTTCTGCATATGTCTTTTCTGCATATATTTCTTCCGACATTTTCTTTCTCCCATCCACTCTGCCCCGTCAGCGTTCTCCCAGCACAAATATCCGGAAAAACATTCGGAGGTAGCGAAGCAGCCCCTGATTTTTATACTCCCGTATCACATATTCCATTTCCCGGCGGAGCTGGCCGACGGATAGGTTCATCTGGTAAGAGCTGAACTTTTTGTTTAATGTCTGCATATCTCTCCGCAGTTTTTTTTCCCGCTCCTTTTTGTCAGCCGTTTTTCCAGGTACGTAATAACAGGATGTCACCTGGTTCACATATACAAAATCCGTCACAGCAGAATACCGTACCCATAAATCCCAGTCTTCCATCATCCCGACCTCTTCATCTAAACCGCCATATGTCTCAAACAGGCTCCGCTCAAATAAAATGCTCTGGATCGGAATATAGTTTCCTGCATACAGCAGCAGTCTGTAAAATGGCTGACGATACCGGATATATTTCTTTTTTATATATGTCCTGTTCCCCGGCCGTACCGCCGTCTGCCGCTCCTGCGCGATACTGTAGGCGGCCCTTTCCTGTCTGCCGCGCAGCGCATGTACGAGCTTTTGTACATGATCCGGGAAAAGTTCATCATCATCATCCAGAAAATTCAAATAGACACCGGAGGAAAGCTGCATCGCCAGATTTCCTGCCCTGGAGCGTCCCACATGCGTTCCTGTCGCCTGATAAATAAATCGCATATCCGCATATTCTTTTTTCAGCATTTCTTCCGCCGTATTTTTTCCATCTTCTACGATCACCGCTTCTACATTCGGATAAGTCTGCCTGCGGATGCTGTCCAGCGCCCTTTTTAAAATCTGCGGCCTGCCGCAAGTACGGATGATGATGGACACAAGAGGATACTCACTTACATCCTTTATTTTTGCTTTTTTTATTTTTGCACCGTCCATTTCCGCTCCCGTCATTTTCAAAAAGCGGGGCCAATATCTCTGGAATTCCCTGCTGCCGGCGCAGCGGAGCAGATAAAGTGCTGTCCGATATCCATACAATGGAAAAATCTGCCGTTTTGCCGCTCCCAGATAGCTTCTGCAGTAATAAATCTCACTGCACACATTCTGTGTAAATGCAGCCGCTTTCTGATACTTCGTACTGCCTCCATGCAGATGCCTGACAACCGCCCGCGGATGATACACAGTGGCATATCCAGCCTGTTCCATGCGCGTTCCAAGCATCAGCTCTTCCTCATACAAAAACGGATGCTCATCAAATGGCGCGACCGTCTCTGCGCATGTTTTTGACATCATAAAGCAGCATCCCAGCACCGCATAAACAGGAAACGTCTGATTATAATCCCTGTCAAAGCCGTAGTAAGTCCGGTAGCTTTTTCGAAACAACAGATTCGCTTTGGTGCATACCAGATATTTTTCCCTGAGTCCTGTCCTGCGGCAGATACAGCTTTTCTGCATGCGGCCATGCCTGTCCACTATTTTCGGCCCGACAATGCCTGCATACGGATGCCTTTTTAAATAATCCCGCATGCATTGGATGCTGCCCGGAAAATACTGAACATCACTGTTTGATATCAGGATGGCGCTGCATCCGGATTCCAGTGCTTTGCGAATTCCCACATTGTTGCCGGCGTTGTATCCCAGATTTCTTTTATTCCTGATGAACCAAATCCGGTTCCGGCTTATCCATGCATGCAGATCATATTCCGGTCTGTTTTCAGAAGCATTGTCCACCAGTATGATCTGATATGCATCTTTGGGCGGATTTTTTTGTATGCTTTCCACGCAGCGTCTGGTATCTGTCCAGTTATTATAATTTAATATCACAATCCCTATCATTTTCTGCCGCAAATCTCCTTTTGTGCTGCAGATACAGCAGCCGTGCCGGAAGGAGGCCGACTGCCAGCGGTTTCAGCACGTACCGGATATGCCCCTGCAAAATCCCAAGCCTGCGAAATCCCTGCAGGCGTACCGCACATTCTGCTATCCGGCTCCTGTACCTCCTCCTCTGGTAAGAATCCGGCTCTTCCAGATACCTGAGCAGTTCCTGCTGCATGTTATATCCACGGTATCCCGCTGCATACAGCCTCATAAAAAATTCATAATCCTCCGCACGTCTTGTCAGCCGCGTCTGTGCATATCCGCCCAGTGCACGAACAGCCTCTGCCCGTATCATCACAGACGGATGTACAAACGGCAGCGTACTTAAAAATGACTCCCGCTCCGGCCTTTCTTCCATTCTGCGCCTGCCCCAGACACCCTGCCTGTCTCTCAGCCATACATTACATCCGGCAAACGCATATTCCGGATGATTGTCCAAAAAATCCGCCTGCTTTTCCAGCCGTCCCGGGTCTGAACAATCATCTGCATCCATGAGTGCGATATACATTCCCGCTGCTGTCCGCAAACAGGCATTCCTTGCATATCCGGCCCCGCGGTTAACGGGATTTTTCAATACACGTATTCTTTGATTTTGATCCATGGCGGCAAAGCGGCACAGCTGATGCAGGGTGCCGTCTGTAGAGCCATCATCACAAAGTATCAGTTCCCAGTCTTGAAATGTCTGGTGCAATATGGAGTTTACCGCCTGATGCAGAAGCGGATCGCCTGCCATATTGTATACCGGCATAATTACTGATATTTTCGGATCAGGTCTTTTTTGAGCAGAGCTTTTTTGAACGGAGTTTTTTTGAGCAAAGCTTTTCGGATTTTGTTCTGCCGTGTGTATGTCAAATCCCTCATATATTTTTTTCATTCTCCGGTCAACTGCTGCCTGATCATAACGTTTCATTATTTCCTGATTATGCCTGCCGCATTCCTGCCGCAGCCCTTCATCCTCCAGCAGGATCCGAAGCGCCTGTACAAGCTGCTGCGGACAGTGCAAGGAAAACCGAAATCCTCCCTGCACAAAGCCGTCCTGCCTGCGGCGTTCTGTCTGTATATTTTCCGCCGTATCCCGCATTAGCTCCCTGCTGCCCCTGATATCAGAAACAACACAGGGAAGTCCGGCAGCCATGGCCTCCATCAATGCGACAGGCATTCCCTCCCGCATCGACGGAAACACAAAGATATCCGCATTGCAGTAAACCAAGGCTAAGTTTTCCTGATATCCCGGCATTCTAAGCTGCCCGCCAATCCCCTGCCGCTTTGCGGCATACAGCAGCTTTTGCCGCCATGCACCCTGACCGCAGATCAGATAATACACATCTTTCCTGTGCAGGGCTGATACCGCATCTATGACGATCCGATGATTTTTCCCTTTATTCAGCTCTCCGACAGAGAGCATCACGAATGCATTCTGCGGAATCTGGTATTTTTCATGGAACAAACGTTTTTCATCATCTCTCAGCCCTTCATCCTGCAGCTTTTTAAAATGCGCGGTATCAATTCCCACACCCGGAATATAAAAAATCTTTTCCGCACGCAGATGCCGTCTGGCAAAACAATAATCTTCCCGATTAACGGTAATTAACGCATCCGTCCAATGTGCCAGTACCTTTTCAGCCGGATAATACAGCAGCCAGTTTTTTAGCGGCGCACCCCGGTAAAAATGAAAACCATGCGCCGTATAAATAACCGGCACCCCTGCCTGCAGCGCTGCCAGCCTGGCCAGCGCCGCACCAATCGGCGAATGGCAGTGCAGCCATTCCACCGCATATCGTTCCAGCAGTTTCTGCATCTGCCGGTATGCAATCCAGCATTCTTTCAGGGAATGCAGTTCCCTCGGGCAATCCCACTGGTGCATCTTCACGCCCATATCCCGCAGCAGCTTTTTTAACTTGCGGATGCGTGTTTCATCGCACGTATTTCCTTTTTCAAAATTGCAGGCTGTATGCACTTCATAGCCCATATCCTGCAGCAGGCGGATATTAGACATATTAAACTGGTCAATCATGGAGGCCACCGAAGCTGCCAGAAGTACCCGCTTTTTTATGCCTGCACAGTTCCTGCTCATGCTTCGTTCATAATATCCGCCACGGATTTCATAATCCGCATATACATCGCATAACTGTCAGAATCTTTTTTCCCCGGATGCTTCCACATGTTCCGTGCCGCTGTCTCCGAAGACTGCACAACACCCCACAGCAGCGCATCCGCATCTGTCTCCAGTTCCATGCACAGCCTTGCAAACGTATCCAGGCTCATCCTCCGGTCTCCGCGTTCTACTTTGCCCATAAAATTCAGGCTGATCCCGCATTTTCTGGCAAGCGTTTCCTGCGTCCAGCCTTTTGCTTTCCGGCTCTGGCGAATCCTTTCCCCCATTTTTGAATAATCCAATTCCTGCATACCCTGACCTCCTGTTTTGCAAGCAGCAGAATTACACATATACAGCATAACATTTTATAACAAAAAGTTATGCAAAAATAATACTAATAGTGTATTAAAGATAAAATAATACAGCCTATTAGCATTCTATTCGCTTTTCTTTCATTTTGCAACCATTATTCAAAATTTTATGCATATCTAATAAATTTTTTGCCGTATATATAGGGAAATATAGAACTATTGAACATAAAAATGTCTGAATTTTCACATGAAAAGAATTTAAATGAAAGTAATGGAAAAAAAGTACAGCAAATATATCCCAAACCTGGAAAAAGCTGCTGCAGCCCTTTTGCTTTGGGAATGGAAGCATATGGACTACAAACGCAAAGCATAACATTTTGTTATAAATTGTTATTATTTTGTACTTTGGCATACCATTTGATTTGCAAAGAAGGCAGGTCAGACACTCTGTATCATGATAAAAACCATGAAAAAAACTATGACAACTGCTGCCATAGCTTTTTAAGATCACTGATATTAACTTTAGAACAAAATCCTGATTCTATTATCACTAACAAAAATATTTAATTTGTAAATCCTCCTTTTTGTGAAAATTCTGAATGTGTAATCTCTGTATCATCATTAAGAGTCATATACGGATACATCATAATAGTTACCCTCCAATTTAAATTTAATTGTTATCTGACGCAATATATTATACACTACTTTCTTTCACTTGGAAAACATATAAACTATATCAACAAACAACTGTCACAGGGTATTTACATACTGTTCCTAAACAATGAAAATAAAGAGACTCTGGAAATTTAATGGAGATCTGATAGAAATATGAGCGTGATTGTGGTATTCTGTTAGCAGTATCCGAATTGAATGTTTGGAGGATAAATCCTGAATATGGGAAAGACCCAGACGATATGTGACATTCACCCTCTCATAAAACACTCAAAAAGTATCAGGAAAGGAGAATCCTTATGTCAGAAGCATTCGCCCACGCAGATAGATACACCGAAGAGGACTATTACAATCTGCCGGAAAACATCAGAGCCGAACTGATAGACGGCCGAATCTATTATATGGCGCCTCCCAGCAGAGTACATCAAAGAATTTTGGGGTTTTTATTCAATCACATTGCAAATTATATCAATGCAAAAGCTTGCTCCTGTGAGGTCTACCCGGCCCCATTCGCCGTTAAGCTGTTTTCCGAAAATGACAGAAATGTGGTAGAACCGGATATCAGCGTGATCTGTGACCCCAATAAACTGACAGACCAGGGCTGCACCGGGGCGCCGGATTGGATTGTTGAGATTGTTTCCCCCAGCAATTCCAGCCATGACTACGTCCTGAAATTACACCTGTATGCCTGTGCAGGAGTGAGGGAATACTGGATTGTGAATCCCCTCAGTAGGAAGATTTTTGTGTATTATCTGGAAGAAACTGATTTTAAAGCTGATGCCTACACTTTTCAGGACAAAGTAAATGTCAATATTTATGATGATTTGTGGATTGATTTTAAGGCCCTGGGACTGTAAAAACGCTTCAACGGCAGTAGAAACATCGTTCGAACGAGCTTTTGGATGCCGACGTCTGTCTCACACAAAAAACAGGGTACTTTCCATATTTCCGTAGCATAGAAAGCACCCTGTCATCTTTGATTTTCCTCTTTTTCTGTTTTACCCATCATACGCCGCATATTATCTTGCATTTTTCAGCTGCGTATAAAGCTTATATGCGTTGGTACCGCCATTTAATGCTATGAAGCCGCAGGCAATCTCCGCACCGTTTTCTTCCATGTATTTTTTAAATCTCTCCATCAAGCTTAATCTGCGGTGATCGGAATCTTTCTTATATGCTGCTGTGTTTGTCATTGTCATTGCTGCCATAATAAATGCCTCTCTTTCTTTTCTTTTTATTATTGTTTTTGTTTTGTTCCTGACAATGGTTATCATACAGCATAAGAAATAAAAAAAACAGGTGGATAATTGACCGATTTTAAGGTAATATTGACTTAATAATCTATTTAAAGGAAGGAGCAGCCCATGCAAAAACCTTACAATGAAATCATCCTGGAAACGAGCTCGCTTGGAATCAAATTTTCTTTCTATACCAAAGAAGCCGGCTATACGCCCCTGCACTGGCACGATGAAGCAGAGATCTTGTATCCGCTGAATGGAGAAAGCGACATACTGATCGAGGGTGTATCCTACCGCCTGAAAAATAAACATCTGATTGTTATTGATTCTCAGAAAATACACAGCACGCATCATTATGGCGAAAACTCCATGTTTTTGTGTATACACATCACCAAAAAAGCTCTCGAATGGTATTTTCCTAAAATTCTGAATTACCATATCCAGTGCTGCCCGGACACAATTTCAGATGAACAGTTTGCGGACTATCTGAAAATGAACCAGTATCTGCAGCGTGTAACGGAACTCTATATTACTGACTCCCCTGCATTTTTGCTGGAATCTGAAGGTCTGGTATTGCAGCTTTTATCCTGCCTGCTCCTGCGGTTTTCTTCTAATGCGGCGCCTTATTTATCCGCGGCTGACAAACTTGCCACTAACCGCATCCGCCAGATCATACAATATGTGGAAACCCATTATACAGAACCTGTCTCTTTAGAGGATGCCGCCGGTATACTTGGCATCGGCAAGGAATATTTCTGCCGCTTTTTTAAAAATAATATGGGGATCTCTTTTATGCAGTATCTAAAGCAGGTCCGTGTCTCTCATATTTACCAGGATTTGATTCATACAGATCTGCCTGTGGCGGAGATTATGGAAAAAAATGGATTTACGAACCAAAAACTATGCAACCGTACATTCAAAGAACAGTATGGCTGTACCCCGACTAAAATCCGCAAATCCATATAACGCAGCCGCCAGTTTGGCTGATGCTGCGGTCTGAATCAAAACCGATAATAACAGAATCCCATCAATAAAAAGTGTAAAGCATATTGGCAATTTCATAGACTTTACACTTTGGTTTAGTTATGCAATTTTTGATTTGATTTCTTCTATTTCTTTTTCAAGACGTTCAATCTTTACCTTTAATCCAGAAACTTGTACTTCATACAAGATTGATTTATCTTGTACCTGTATCGCTTGATTGAGTTTGTCAACAAGGTTCATATGGTTTTCTGCTAATAATTGAATATTGTTATTCGTTTCGTTTTCAAGAGTAAGTTCTAATGAAGTTACTTTTTGTTTGACTGCCTGCATATCATTGTATAATGCTTCTAACAACTCTCTATCTGTCATATGATCACGCTCCTTTTATGTTTGATTTGGTGTTGTTGGTAGTATACCACATCCAGAGTATAAAGTCTATTGGTTTACACAACACGCATCATTATGACGAACATTGATTGTAACAGTTCAGATAACTCTTAAACTGTTACCATTAATTCATAATTTACGCTCATATATGTTTTTTATATACCTCGTATATCATCTATATATTTTAAATATCTCCTGTTTCATACTATAATACATTAGAATCACTCAGATAAGCAAAGGAACTGGAGGAATGATTATGAATAAGGATCTGACGATCGGAAATCCCCAAAAAGCGCTGTGGGCTTTCTGCCTCCCCATGTTTGGGAGCATTATCTTTCAGCAGCTGTATAATATTGCCGATTCGCTTGTGGCAGGAAAATTTATTGGTGAACGTGCGCTGGCTGCTGTCGGAAACAGCTATAACATCACACTTATTTTTCTCGCGTTTGCATTTGGATGCAATATGGGATGTTCGGTTGTTGTCTCACAATTTTTCGGCGCTAAGGATTATAAAAATATGAAGACTGCCATCTATACCGCTCTGACCGCCAGCGCTGTATTATGTGCTGTGTTGATGGCTTTTGGATTTTTATCATGCAATTTCATGCTTCGGCTTATGAAGACGCAAAAAGAAATATTAGACGACTCTGCTTTATATTTGAACATTTATATTTTAGGATTGCCTTTTTTATTTTTTTATAATATTGCCACTGGAATTTTTTCCGCGCTGGGAGATTCCAAAACGCCGTTTCTGCTCCTGGCCGCATCTTCCAGCGCCAATATTGTTACTGATATTTTATTTGTAAAAATGTTTTCCATGGGAATTGCCGGTACTGCATGGGCTACTTTTCTGTGCCAGGGCGTCAGCTGCATCTGTTCGCTGTTCCTGATTTTTAAACGGCTTAAGTCTATTGCGGCAGGAAGCGCCAGCCGTTTTTCCTGGACTTTGCTGAAAAATCTGTCCGTAATCGCGGTTCCAAGCATCCTCCAGCAGTCTTTTATTTCCATTGGCAATATGATGATCCAGGGCTGCATTAACAGCTTTGGCGTCAGTGTCGCCGCGGGATATTCGGCTGCCGTAAAGCTGAACAATCTGGTCATTACTTCCTTTACTACCATAGGAAACGGTATGTCTAATTTTTCCGCGCAAAATATCGGAGCCGGCAAATTTTCACGGGTAAAAGAAGGCTTTTGGGGCGGTGCAAAGCTTGTCTGGATTTTATGTATCCCATTTTGTCTGCTGTATCTGTGCTTTGGAAAATATATGCTGTTATTATTTATGGATTCCTCATCAGCGCAGGCGTTAAAGACTGGACAGCAGTTTTTGTATATCCTGTCCCCGTTTTATTTTGTCATATCGTTAAAACTGATTGCAGATGGCATTTTGCGCGGTGCAGGAGCTATGAAACAGTTTATGATTGCTACTTTTTCTGATCTGATCCTGCGTGTGGTACTGGCGTTCCTGTTTTCCGGTATTTTAAATGCCGCGGTCGGCATCTGGTGTGCATGGCCTGTCGGGTGGTGTATCGGAACCGGAATTTCGATCTTCTTTTACCGAAGGCTGTGCGTTTCTGCGATGTGAATCATGTAGTCTGTCGG
>CAOKJJ010000032.1 GCA_948468465.1 uncultured Eubacterium sp.
ATTCCCGATAAGCCACAGAGGGCGCAGGCATCCCTGGCGTTTCGGCAGATTGGGGAACAGTGAGAGGAGGTGAGGGCCGGTATGGAATTTGGTCGGGGAACATAGAGGATATTTCTGCATAGAGACAATAAACCGCTCGGACTTATCACAAGGGAGCGGGAGCGGCTCTGAACGACAGAGGGGCTGACAAAAATAATGGAGGAGAATAAGAAAATGAATGTAAATGGAATAGTAGCAGGATACCCGGCAGCAGAAAAAGCAAAGGTGCGTCAGGCACAGGACGGGGCACAGAGTTTTGAACGGGAATTTATGGGAATGGCATCTCAGACACCGCCTTCCTTTGTCGGAAAGGTCTGGACGAAAGAAGAACTGATGCAGTCGGTTGATAAGCAGGTGCAGAGCAATCAGAGCAAGAAAATGTCCGTTTCCGATATGATAAAGGCAACCTGCATAGAAGGAATGAGGGCAAGGTTCCGCTTTGCGGGGGAGGATAAGATATACACATTTGATAAATACATAAAAGAGCTTGATAAGCGTTCCAAGAATAACGTGTAGGTGAGTGCCATAAGGCAGGACAGGAGTCCCCTCTCTTTCCGGCAGGGAACAGTGAGAGGGGGCAAAAGCCAGTATGGAATTTGACCGTGGAGCATAGGAGAATAGTTCTGTGTGAGGCAATGAACTGCTCGGACTTATCACAAGGGAGTAGGAGCGGCTCTGAACGACAGAGGGGCCGACATAACAAAATAATGGAGGAGAATAAGAAAATGAATGTGAATGGAATAGCATTATCATCTGCATTGCCGCGGTCTATGTGGCAGTCAACATGCTCGTTACCGAAAGTCGCAGCAATATCTCCATGTTAAAGGTGCTTGGATACTGGGACAGCCAGATTAACAAAATCGTACTCAAAGTCCACCATGTCCTGCTTCCCGTCGGGATACTTCTGTCTGTGCCATGCGTTTATGCGGCGGCACACGCGTTTTTTCTGTTGATGGTGGACTATGGCATGATGCTGATTGAAACTTATATTGCACCGAAAAGTTATCTGATTTCGATTTTTCTGACGTTGGGCTGCTACTTTGGCTCGCTGTGGCTGCTGCGCCGCAAGGTGAAAAAGGTGGATATGATTGAGAGTTTAAAGGATAACAGGGAGTAATTGCAAGGAGAAAAAAGTGCCTGGGCTTAACTGCTCAGGCATTTTTCTTTTATACGAACAGGAAGGATAAAGAACCGGAGAGGAAATGGCGGATGGCAAATCCAAAACTGTTGGAAGTTTTTTTAGATACAAAACGGATATTGTGTAGCAATGATCTAACAATTCATCAAAATAATCTTCACCACAAGGTTTTGGGTTTTTCAAGCGATCGTCATTCATGGAAAATCCCTTACGGGAATATTCTTCTAAGATGGCAAAAGCCCAGTTCCTAAAATGGATTCCCACATTGGAACAGACACGGTAATCGATGGCAAGAATTATTTTAAAATTGTAATGCTTTTTCTTTCGTTTAATCTGCCTTTTTACATCTGCTTGAACTTGTAAGAAATCCTTACAAGTTGAAAGTTCATCCAGTTCACCATTAGCATAAATATTGCGGATATGCATGGTGATGTTTTGGGGAGTCGTATTATATAATCTGGCAATGGCTATGGTCAGCACGCAGCCTCTGTAAACATTATACAAAACAAATGTTCTGAAATCAATAGGAGGATCTTATTTTTATGGGAGACATCAGGAAAGAATCAGAAAATAACAGTTTTACAAGACGCATTGAGGCTGTCTTTTATGTGGTGAATATGCATTTTTCAGAAACCGATTCTGCAAAGGGGAAACGCTGTGGTATCAGACAGAACAGCTAGTACTGCATTGTGGAAATAACAGTGAATACAGCACCTGCTATTTGTGCCATCACTGCGTTGCACCCTAAGGGGCATGCAATGGTCAGTCAACGATGCGCCCGGCATCGCCTGAAATGCGAGAAGGAAATGGAAGAAAGAGCCGTAGCCGTTTTTGCCCGGGCAGGTAAGTCATTACATTCAAAATTCCTTGTAAAATGCAGCTGCGCAATGCGCTTTTACTCTATCCAAGCATAGCAAATGATACAATATCACATGGGAAAGCTGCCGAACTGTTAGGAATGCATAAAGCAGAGATGATAGAATTATACGGAAATTTAGGAATAATTATTAGTAGAATTACCAAGAAATAGAATAGAGGAGCTTGTAAATAATTACGAACAGGTACAATTAGTGCATATAGATGATGTTATGTTTTTTAGACCGATTTGTCAGTCCGCTTTTCCTGTATATAATGATTCGATTGAAGAAGATGATGATAAAAATGTAGAGATATTTGAAGAAATATCCTTGCCTGTCGTGGGAGTTTTTGATGGAATGCCAATTCAAAACCATCCTTTGCTTAGAAATAGAATTATATTAGATGATCCAGATGACTATGAAAGCGGTTATGAAAGTAAATATAGGTGTCATGGAACTGCAATGGCATCTTTGATATTAAAAGGAGATTTGAATAAAAAGGAATATATGGAACATAGTATATATCTGCGTCCAATTTTTAAACCAAAAGAGGTTGGACCAGATATGTTTGTGGAAGAAATACCAGAAGATTGTCTGGTTGTTGATAAAATTCATGAAGCAGTTATTAGAATTTTTGAAACAAAAAATGGTTTTGACCAAGTAGCACCGTCCATAAGGGTTATAAATTTGTCGTTAGGAGATCCAGCAAGGCAATTGGCGACAGTAATGAGTCCATTAGCGCGATTAATTGATTATTTTGCATATAAGTATTCGGTTTTGTTTATTGTTAGCGCAGGAAATCATCAAGAAACTATAAATATGTTAGAGAGTACCTTTGATGAACTAAAAAAGAAAAGTATACAGGAAAGAGGAGAAGAATATTTCGGCTGCATTGCAAAAAATCAAAGAAATATTAAGGTTTTATCACCAGCAGAAAATATCAATGGCTTGACAATTGGTGCTATATATGATGACTATTGTGATATTAACGAAGATGATAGGACAATATTTACTGTTCCTAAAGGATTTCCCAGCCCTATTTCATCTTATGGAAAAGGCTATAGGTCAATTATTACACCTGACTTATATTATAGAGGTGGAAGAAAGTTTATTTACGGGTTATGGAATGGAAAATGTCAATGGGTACAGTCTAATCGTGAACCGGGATGCAGAGTTGCAGCTCCAGCTTCGGATGCTACTAAAAATGGACAGGCGTATACATTTGGAACAAGTGATGCAACGGCGTTGATTTCGCATGAGGCTTTGAAATGCTATAATATTTTGGAAAATATTTACCTGACAGAAACGGGAGAATTACCAGAAAAAGAGTACATGGCAATTCTTATAAAAGCTATGCTGACTCATGGTGCAGCATGGGGAAATTTGGCGAAGCGGTTGGCAAAGATAACGGGTGGAAAAGAAAAACAGATATCAAAATGGCTGGGGTATGGGATTCCAGATGTATCAAGAGTAGAGGAATGTGCGAAAAATAGAGTCACTTTGATCGGTAGCGGCAGTTTAAAAAAGGATGAAGGACATGTATTTACGCTGCCATTACCTATAGATATTTCATCTAAAATTATAAAAAGAAGATTGATAGTTACTTTGGCATATTTTTCACCCATTGAGGCAAATAAGCAGGCATATAGAAGTGCAAAATTGTGGTTTGATGTAATTGGAAACGGACAGTTGGCGGCAAGCAGAGAAAATACAGAGTGGCAGGCGGTTCAAAAAGGAACTTTGCAACATGAAATATTTGAAGGCGAAAAAGCTTTGGTTTGGAACGATGATAAAGAAATACAGATTAAGGTAAATTGTAAAGAAGATGCCGGAAAAATTAAAAATGCTATCCCATATTGTATTTTTGTTACATTTGAAGTTGCTGAAGGACAGGATATTGATGTGTACTCCAAAGTTGTAAATAAAGTAAAGACAACGATTAAGCCATAAAATATATAAGAAGATATTAGCGGAGGTACTATGGTGAATTTATCAAAAATGAAATGTGAGTGTATGCTCGCCTTTTTGGATATAATTCGTGAAGAACAAAGAGATGATGAGGAAGTGCTGATAGCGATTGGAGAGATTGAAAATGAATTGTTATTATCTGCGGGAAGATTTTTTAATAACTTACGAGGACTATAGTTTTCTTCGCAATATTGCCATAGGAATTATGCATACCCATCTGCTGGAACTGTTTTTTTGCTCTGTACGAGGACAAATACCACCGCCTGTCCGATGATGACATCATTCAGATTATTACAGTCTATACCCGCAGGGGAAGGCACAATGTATGTATTTTCCTTCTGAGATTGATGACGTGACCGTTAAGGAATGGACCACGGATATAATAAAAAGTTGTTTCCATAAGTATGTAATTTATGGTAAAATAAATGTATATTGTAAATAGCTTATGAGAAAACAGATGATACAACAAAAGATTATCAGGAAGGGACATTATGGAGAAAATAAATGCTACGTTGGGACAGGAACAAGTGAGGAAAATTATACTTTTGGAAACAGATAAGAACAAAAAAGGAGATCTTTTTAATCGTCTGGCATATGATGTTTTTCATGCGCTTGGATTTGGAGACGCGCAGTTTAATATACCAAAGCCTGGCAGGGAAATTGATCTGATATTACAGCACCGTACAGAAAATCGTGTTGCATTGGCAGAATGTAAGGCGCATGTGGAGAAAGTAGGCGGAGCAGAGATTAACAAATTTGCAGGAGCACTGGATGTGGAAAGAGGTAAATATGAACGAAAGGGCAGCAGTGTTGTTGGTTATTTTATTTCACAATCTGGTTTTAAGGATACGGTATATGAACAGGAGGAAGAGAGAAAGGAAGCGAAAAGGAACAGAAATGAAAATTTTGAAATGATACTGTTAGGTCCAGCTGGAATTGTAAGAGAATTAATTCAGGGCCACGTCATTTGTTCTTTTGAGCAGGCAGCCAGTGCAATAAGAAATCATAGTGAAGGACTATGTTTGTGTGAGCAGGCTGATTTACTCGCTTGTGAAGAAGGATGGATATGGGTACTGTATTATTCTCGATTTCCAAAGCAGAAGGCAACACATTTCGCATTTGTGCATGCAGATGGAAAACAGCTTCTGAACAGTATTGCAGATACTATATTGCAGCGTGCCAAAATGCAGAAAACGGCTTTTTCCAGTCTTTCCTACATAGAAGCTTCCGAGGAGAAAATTTATGATGGAGAAGAGGCGCAGGCAGCTTATTATCAATATTTGCAGAATGAACTTGGGGAAATCCAATTTGAAGGAATGCCAGCAGATAAGGAAGCTGGAGCGGTAAAAGTAGATTTGGAGCATATTTTTGTTCCGCTGCGATTTTACAGCAATGAAATGGATGAAGAAAATGAAGTAGGTGAAATCAGTTCGATAAAAGAAATATTGGACAATTCTTTAAGGGCTGCGATACTTGCGAAACCTGGAGGCGGGAAATCTACGCTGATTCGAAGAATTGCTTTAGCATACGCATTTTCGGAGCGAAGATTACGGGTAAACGACGGACTGCCGGATAACGATTGGTTTCCAGTTTATATCCGATGCAGAGACTTGGAGAGCAATGCGACAAAAAGTATTCTGGAAATTATAGGTACAATTGTCCAGCGAGCTGAAATTACTAAATATGAATATGGCTTTAAGGCTTTGATCGAACATGCATTGCAGGATGGGCGAATATTGCTTTTGATAGATGGATTAGATGAGATATCCGAAGAAAGATATCGCATTTGCTTTGCAGATCAATTACGAACATTTGTTGCTACCTATCCAAGCGTGCATTTATTGATTACATCCAGAGAGGCAGGATTTCGGGCCGTTGCAGGCACAATTGCCAGCTACTGTAAACGATATTCAATTTGTGGTCTTTCAAAAAATCAGATACGTCTTTTGAGCCTGAAATGGCACCAGGCAATTTTAGGAGATTCCAAACAGGTAAAAGCAGATTCTGACAATCTTTGTGCAATGATATTGCGTGATCCAAGAATTGTTGCATTGGCAGAGAATCCGTTGCTGCTGACAACGTTGTTATTTGTAAAACGTTGTGTGGGATATCTCCCAACAAAAAGATGCAGGCTCTATGAGGAGATGATAAAACTGCTCCTTGTGACATGGAATGCCTCGGCGCATGATAAACTTGATATGGATGAAACAGAACCGCAATTAGCATTTGTAGCTTATTGTATGATGGAACAGGGGTTGCAGAAAATAACAAGAGACAGATTGGAAAGCGATATTATAAATGCAAGAAAAGAGCTGCCGGAGATATTAAGCTATACTACTGTTTCACCTTCTAAATTTATAGAACAGGTAGAGGAAAGAAGCAGTTTATTAATTCAAATGGGATTTGAAGAGAACCAAAATGGGCAGATGGTTGCTTCTTATGAATTTTCGCATTTAAGTTTTCAGGAATATTTAGCGGCCAAAGCAGTCATGAAACAATGGGTGCCGGATTCTTACAATAAAAATTTGATGGAAATGTTAATGCCACACATTGAGGAAGATCATTGGAGGGAAGTAATCCCATTAGCAGCGGTTTTATATGGTCGTGATGCAAAGCCGTTAATAGAATATCTGGCCAATATAGTGGATGAAAAGTTAAGTACAGATGATAGAAATTATAAAAATGAGGATAAATATTTTGATATGGCTACGCTGCATTTGGCAAACTGCGTTGCCAATGAAGTGCCTATGACTCAGGAGTTACTGAACAAAAGCATAATTCTCATATTAAAAGGAAAAAGAAGACTGGAGACTTTATACCGCAGAAATGGCGAATTGGTTGGTACTATTAATGTATTTGATACTATAGCAAAAAGTAAATATGGGGCAAATTATCGAGAAATTGTAAAGACGAAATTGTTTGGCTGCTATCAGGATCAATATATATACGAATTTTCTGACGCATGGCTGAATTTAGAAATGTTAGCGAATGAAAACAGCATGCAGTTGGATTACATACTATCGTTACTTCAGAGTGAGAATTATCAGAATAAGGTGACGGGAGCGCTGTTGATGATGCTAAGTGCATACCGTAGTAACGCAAGCAAAGAAATAAGAATGGAAAATGCTTCATCCAAGCTTATAGATGAAATATTCTCGGCTATTTTTCAAATGCTGAAAACAGAAGATTCTTTGAGTGTTTATTCCGCCGCATGGTGTATTGCGTGGTCTGGGTATGGGGAAGCAGATATTATTCCTCAGAATTTTGTGGATGATATAGCTGACAGACTTGTGGAGTTATGGCTAGTTGATAAAGAGTGCAATTTGAAGCGTGTGATTTCATGGGGATTAAGCAGTATATGCATGCCTGGGATAGAGATTCGAAACAGAAGTGGATTGAAAGAAGCGGTTCAGGAAAATTTTTGTCATCCGAATAATGATTATGACAATATGGCGGCATTTTTTGTTGCCGTGGTAACGAATCAATGGTCAAAAAAAGAGATCAGAGACAGATTAAAACAAGTTAGTAGTCATAGAATTGGACGAAATTGGAGAAAGTATCTAAAAGTAAGTGGAGTAATGTCAAGTAAAAATAAAGCCTAAGGAATGCCTTTCGCTTTTTACGACAAAAAGAAATATGGAATAAATATAAGTGCAGAATCATATCACAAGTTTCAGTATAATGATATGTTCTGCACTTAATTTATTATCAAAATGAAAAAAATCAATTTCTAAAATTCTTCCTGGAACCTATGCGGTGGAAACGATGGGGCAGATGGGCGAAAGCTATCCGGCGCAGGAATATAAAAAATTCAGGCAGTTATACGTAAGTGAGAATGAGATAAAAGAGGCAGGAAAAATCAGTGCATATATCAAAGCTCACAGACTGAACAGGAAAGTGCAGCCAAAGAAAGATGTGCATAAAATACTGGACAGAAAACGGATAAGTGGAAGGCCGGTCATTTTTTATGCTGGTCAGAATGATTTTGAATCGGGTTTATGTCCGTATACGATGCGTACGGAAAAATACCATTCTCCGATTTTTAGAAGCAGTGATGAAGCTGCTTATTATCTGGCAGATCTTGCCAGAAAAAACGGATGGCATCTGATATATAAAATGCACCCGCTGGTGTCGCAGTTTTGTCCGGTAAAGAGGTTTCCGCCAAATGTGACTGTTTTAAATAACGCAGATATACATGATCTGATTGCAGGTTCGGATCTTACAGTTACGATACTCTCACAGACCGGGTATGCAGCCTTATGCAATGAAAAGCCGGTTTTGATGATGGGATACACACAGCTGAGAGGAAAAGGATGCACGTATGAGGTTTTCTGCAAAGATCAGATCGAACAAAAAATAAAAACGGCATTGCGAAATGGATACACAGAAAGGCAAAAGGATAATTTTAAGAAGCATATGGCACAGATTGTTAAGTACTATGTGTTTCAAGATGAATGGTTTGAGAAAAAACTTTCCTATGGAAGAAGTATAAAAGAGTGCGCAGAATTGATAAAAAGATACATGGAGGCATAAATGATGCTGGCATATTTTGAAAAACTGCTCCAAACGATAGAATATTCCCTGAAAAGCATGGACTATTATGTTTTTGAGGATTTGGTTGATCAATGTGTTATGACTTTGAAAAATGGCAATAAGGTGATTGCATCCGGCCTTGGAAAAAATGTGCCGATTTGCGAAAAATTTGTAGGGACGATGCTTTCTTTTGGATTGGATGCCGCATTTTTACATACGAATACGGCTGTACATGGTGATCTTGGGACAGTGCGAGAGGGTGATTTGATGATCATACTGAGCAAAAGCGGGGAAACGGCGGAGTCTGTATTTTTAGCAGAACATCTGAAATCAAAACACGTGAACATATGGCTGCTGACGTTTACGGAAAACTCCACGCTGCAGAAAATGGCGGATCATGCGTTGCTACTAAAGCTGGATCATGAAGGCGACATGTGGGATATTGTGCCGAATAATTCTACGACGCTGAATCTGATAACACTGCAGGCTCTGGCCATCTGTACGGCGGAGCGAATGGGGGTTACCCTGGAAACTTTTAAAGAAAATCATCCAGGGGGACATATCGGAGAGACGTTGAAAGGCAGCGTATGATTATGAAAAATTGGAACTATGTATTGCAGATGTGGATAAAGCCATTTCTGTTTTTTCTGGTGGCCATGGTGTTATTTCAAAGGACAGCATATGTGTTAAGAGACAAAACAGAGGCGGAAGTGCAGGCTATGTTTTACAGGGAGAAGGAAAATACGCTTGATATTCTACTGCTTGGGCCAAGTACGATGGATAAATCCATTTTTCCCATGCGGCTATATGAACGTTACGGCTATACCTCATACAATTTGGCAAACAGCGGACAGTCTTTGGCCATCAATTATTGGTGTCTGAAAGAAGCGCTGAAGCATCAAAAACCAAAACTGGCAGTGTTGGATTTGGCGTATTTGTTTATGGAAGATATACTGGCGGGACAGCCTGTGCGATTATCACAGTTTACAGACAATATGCCGTTGTCTGCGGAAAAAATAGGCTGTATTACAGAACTGGCAGAACAGAAAGACTGGAAAAAGTATTTGTTTCCTGTCAGCTTATACCATTCCCGGTGGGAAGAATTAACGGAGCAGGATTATAAAAAAATCAGTGCGGTACGAAAAGGGGCGAGTCCGTCTTTTTCTGCCTGGATGGGTGATGCGCCGCCTGACCAGCCGTTACATATTTTGCAGAAGACGGAGAAAAGTCCGGTTGAAAAGCATGTGGTTTCTGTCAGGTATATTGAGAAAATCATACAATTATGCAAGGAACATGGATGTAAGCTTCTTTTTATCAATCTGCCGTCTTATGCGCAGGGGGAAGTGAATCATGGAAACGGAGAAGAACTGCAGCGCATGTGGAATGGCTTTTATGATTATGCGGAAAAAAATAACTTAGACTACGTAAACTTCATACATGAGACTGACAGGATAGGAATCTGCTTCGAAGAGGATTTTTATGACTGGAGGCATATGAATTATAATGGAGGAGTTAAGATGACCGATTATTTTGGAAAGTATTTAGCGGAACACTATCATCTGCCGGATAGAAGAAGGGATCCTTTTTACGCAGGATGGAAGGATGATTATGAGTCGTATATGGAATGGCTTCGGGAAGCATCCGTACAAGCATCCATGCAGAACGAAGATTGAGGGCAGGGTGAAAATATGGGGTTTACATCATTGGAATATCTATGCTTTTTTTTCGTATTGGCAGCAGTTTATTTTTTAGCTCCAGGCAAGGGACAGAAATATGTTTTATTTGCCGGCAATATCATTTTTTATATTTCTTTTGGAAAAAAGGCGTTTTTGTTTCTGGTTTTCAGTACTTTGGCTGTTTTTTGGGGCGCACGGTTTTTGTGCCGGATCAAGTCAGCTGCGGGAAAAAAATTGTCAGTGATTCTGATTCTGTCATGCAGTCTGTTTTTTCTGGCGGGATTTAAGTACACTGTTTTTTTCAGGGAAAAGCTGCAGATGGCAGTACCAGTCGGAATATCATTTTATACTTTATCAATGATCGGTTATTTGGCAGATGTTTACAGAGATAAATATGATCCTGAAAAAAATTATATCAGCTTTTTTTTGTACGTCAGCTTTTTTCCTCATATAATGCAGGGGCCTATTGCAAGATACGATCATCTGTGTCCGCAGTTTGAAAAGAAGCATGCATTTGATTTTGAACGGATAAAAATGGGAATGCAGCTGATGATCTGGGGATACATAAAAAAGATGGTGATAGCAGACCGGGCGGCAATTTTTGTCAATGCGGCGTATGAAGCGGCAGAAACATCATCAGGAACAATACTATTTGCAGCCAGTGTTTTATACACAGTGCAAATATACGCAGACTTTTCGGGATGTATGGATATTGCTTTGGAGACTTCTAATATTTTGGGCATAGATTTGACAGGAAATTTCAGGCAGCCGTATGTATCTTCTTCGGTGAATGATTTTTGGAAACGATGGCATATTTCGCTCAGTTCATGGTTCCGGGATTACTTGTATATTCCTTTGGGGGGGGGCAGATGTGGAACGGTCAGGCGCTGGGTGAATGTTCTGATTGTATTTTTTACAAGCGGTTTATGGCACGGAGTGGGTTTTCATTATGTAATTTGGGGACTTATGCACGGTGTGTATCAGATCATTGGATACGTTTGTCTTCCGATAAGAACATGCATGCTGAAGCTTATAGGAGAAGAAGATAAGGATATGGCAGTTTTTCGTGTTTTGGCGACCTTTTTATTTGTAAATTTCGCATGGATTTTTTTTCGTATGGATTCTGTAAAAGAGGCTGTTTTTATCATCCATAAGATATTTATGAATCAGACTCCCTGGATTTTTACAGATGGCACGTTGTATCATTATGGCGTGTCGCAAAAATCCATGATATGCCTAGTATTTTTTATTTTTATTATGATATTTGCAGATTTTCTTCATGAAAAGGGAGTGAAAATCCGCGAATGGATTAAGCAGCAGTTTATTGTTATTCGATGGGGAATTTACATAGGAGCTGTTTTGTCGATTGTTGTGTTTGGGATTTACGGGCCAGAGTATGCTGCGTCCGATTTCATTTATATGGGATTTTAAGAAATTACCAGAAATGTCTGCGAGTAGGATTTGAGGGGGTGAGGGATAAATGTTGATGGACAGTATGTGCAATTTGATTCATTACATACCAAAACGGTATAAAAAGGGGATTTCCGAATTTATAGAATTGCTGTCGCCGGATATGGAGGAGAGAACATATGAGATTGATGGCCAGCAGGTGTATGCAAAAGTCATGGCGTATGATACAAAAGAAAGCAATGCCTGCAGGCTGGAGGCGCATAACCGATATATAGATATTCAGGCATCGCTTGTCGGCGCGGAAGGGATTGCCATTTTTAACAGAAAGATTTTGCGCATAGAACAGGATTACAGGGAAGAGGAGGATAACATCTTTTTTTATGCGGATGATCATATGCCGTATGCGGTAAACCAAAATATTCCGGGGATGTTTAGTATGATCTTTCCGCATGAAGCGCACATGCCGCAGTTAAGGGCAGATGGTTATGAAAAGCACGTGAAAAAGCTTGTCATTAAAATGGAAGGAGTGTGACGATATGATGGAAGAGCAGCTGACGCTGTCTTCTATGGGCCATACCTGGATTTTGGATTTGGATGGAACGGTTGTAAAACATAATGGGTATCTCATAGATGGGGAAGATACATTTTTGGACGGTGCGCGGGAATTTCTGCTGAAGATCCCGGAAAAGGATATGGTTATTTTTCTTACTTCCAGAAAAGAGGAATACCGAACTGTTACGGAGAAATTTTTAAAAGACAGCAAAATCCGGTATGACCATATTATATTTGAAGCTCCTTATGGGGAACGGATTCTGGTGAATGATAACAAGCCAAGTGGACTGAAAATGAGCATAGGAGTTGCTGCCATAAGAGACCGATGGCAGGGGATCAGAGTGAATGTCTCGGATCGGGGTGATGAGCCGGTACATGATGTGGAGTTTTTTGCAAAATGATGTATAATATTTCGTTGATTATTACAGCATTTTTGAGTATAATATAAAAAGAAATATTATCGTTTGATTTGAAAGGAATGGTATATCTATGGCAAGTATATTACCGGTATCAGATTTAAGAAATTATAATGAAGTTTTGAAAAACTGTCAGATTGGAGAGCCTGTGTTTCTGACTAAAAATGGCAGGGGCAGGTTTGTGGTAATGGATATAGAAGATTACGAGCGTGATAAAGCAGAAAAAAAGCTGTTGGAGAAACTGCATGAGTCAGAGGAAGCTGTCAAAGACGGTAATGGATGGCTGACAATGGATGAATTGAAAGCTGAGGTTGGAGAGTGAATTTATGGTGAAATTACGAATCAATCCGGTAGTGACACAAGATTTAAAAGCAATTAAAAATTTTATTGCAGAAGATAATGCCGATAAAGCATTAGAAACGGTTCAGAAGATCTACAGGCAGTTTGAAAATATACAGCAATTCCCTTATATTGGCGTAGATTTGTCTAAATGTGTGAGTTTTAAGACGGATTATAAGTATGTGGTTTGGAATGATTATGTTGTATTGTATAAGGTGGCTAAAGAGGCAGTTGAGATTTATCGGGTGGTGAATCGGTATCAGGATATTACAAAGATTTTTTAGTTAAGATAATTAAAGTGTTCGAATAGGAGGCAGTATCTTGATTTCCTGCGCGTTTGGCTCAAGGACCAGGATTATGTCGCGCTTGCGTATTAGTGCACCTTGGATATTTGACTTATGACGCAGGAAGGCAAATGGTATCAATTCCAAACAAAGAGGTTTCACAGGAATATGTAAACGCGATTCGTACCATGGATTGGCATGAGGTCGTCCATTCTGTGGAAGCTTCAAAAAAGCGAAAAAAGTGCATACTTGCGAGATTGAGAAATTTTAAGATGATGCGGGAAAATACGATGCTGGTAAAAGAGGAAAATGCAAGCGGCAGTAAAAGGGGCTGCGGAAATGGGGATTAAAATGGATTTTCAAATATTAGACATGGCAGGAGCAAGGCCGGAACACTCAACTGTAATCGTAAATTTTGTAGCTGCCATTCGAGAGCAGTTACTGCATAGTACCTGTTATGTATTTTCTGATAATGTTCAATACAGATGGCACACAAAAGAAGGAGACGAAAAGACGGTTATTCCAGATGTTTCTATTAACTGCCGTACAAAAGTAAGAAAAGGAAATGTGTTTTTAGATATTCCACGTTTTGTAATGGAAGTTTTAAGTCCATCCACAGAAGCGTATGACCGTGGGGAAAAGAAAGAATTATACAGGCAGCAGGAAATTGATGAATATTGGATTGTCGATTGGCAAAAGAAAAAGGTTGAAATTTATAACCTTGATTACGAGGAAAATGGGGAACCGCAATATTTTTTGTGGAAAACGATTACAGAAAAAAATAAAGAAGAATTAAAAATCGTTCATTTTCCAAGGTTAAATATAACATTTGACAAATTATTTGCTGAGGTAGAGATGGATTATTAACAGGAGATTCTGTTTATAAGCATTTTTTTGCGCCGAATGCGTCCAATTAGATATTTTATATTTTTGAGTTTTGGTGCTTGCATATTGCGCGATACATTGCTATAATAAACAGGAATTAAAAATAAAGACGTGGGGAGTCCATGCTAATGGGCTGAGAGTAAGCTGACAGCGCTTAGACCCGGAACCTGATTTGGATCATGCCAACGTAGGGAAGCAGAAGAGTCATGAGAAAGCCATTTGAATATGGCTGAAAGTAGGACGATACCTGGCAGATGCGGGTATCGTTTTTTTTTACAGTTATGAAAACATCAGACAGGAAAAACATCAGACAGGAGGCGAAGGATGAACTGCAGGAAAAAAGATCTGCTGCTGTATGCAGTCACAGACCGAAGCTGGCTGTGCGGCCAATCCTTATACGAACAGGTAGAGCAGGCTCTTGCAGGCGGCGTGACGATGATACAGCTGCGTGAAAAAAAGATGCCCAGGCAGGAGTTTTTAAAAGAAGCAAAAATGATGAAAGAACTTTGTGCCAGGTACAAGGTGCCGCTTATCATTAATGATGAGGTGGAGATTGCGCTTTTGGCGGATGCGGATGGCGTACATGTAGGTCAAAAAGATATGGATGTACGGTCTGTGCGCGCTGTCTTAGGCCCGGATAAAATCATCGGGGCATCCGCCAGAACTGTGGAGCAGGCAAAAATGGCCTGTGAGCAGGGTGCGGATTACCTTGGCGTCGGGGCGGTATTTCCAACGGGAACGAAACCGGATGCAGAGGTGATTTCCTATGAACGGTTACAGGAAGTCTGCCAGGCTTCCTGTGTACCGGTTGTGGCCATTGGCGGTATTACAAGAGAAAATATGCATGGCCTTTTGGGCAGCGGGATTAGCGGAATCGCTGTTGTAAGCGCGGTTTTTGCGCAGCCGGATATTCGCGGGGCAGCCAGCGGGCTAAAAGAAAAAGCGATACTCTACGGATTTGATTCATGACTTAATTTGCTATAGGAGGCAGCATGGGAAAATTTTATGAGCAGTTTTTAAAAAGGGAATCTGTAAACGGCATGATTTTTGATGTTGACGGAACGATTTTGGATTCCATGCCGGTATGGGCGCATAGCGGCGAACGATATCTTAAGACGCTTGGCATATGTGCGCCTGTGTCGTTAGGCAAGGAGCTGTTTTCGATGACGATGCAAAAGGGTGCACAGTATATAAAGCAAACATATCAGCTGACGGAGACGGCGGAGCAGATTCAGGCCGGAATTATTGGGGTGGTAGAGGATGCTTATCGGAATGAAGTCGGTTTTAAGCCGTCGGCAAAGGAGTTTTTAGTGAAGCTGCATGCGGCGGGGATTCCAATGACGATTGTAACCTCGAATGACAGGCCGCTTGTGGAGGCTGCGTTTGAACGGCTGCAAATCCGGCCGTATTTTCAGGAAATCATAACCTGCGGCGAGTTTGGAAGCGGCAAAGATCATCCGGACATTTTTTATGAAGCGGCAAAGCGGATGGGGAGCAGTATTTCAAATATATGGGTCGCAGAGGACGGTTTGTATGCGATGCGTACGGCGAAAAAGGAAGGATTCCGGATCATTGGGATGGCGGATGTGTCCAGCAGGGATGATGAGGCGCAAATCAGGCAGCTGGCTGATTATTTTCTGACCGATTATGCAGATGATGTCACGAACCTGTAAAGCAAAGTTAAACTGATAAACAGTATATATTAAACAGTATATATTAAACAGTATATATTAAACAGTACAGATTAAACAGTACATATGGAAGAGAGGAATGAAATGATGAGAAATTATGCTACGCAGATGGAAGCGGCCCGCAAAGGCATCTTCACGGAAGAACTGAAAAAGGCAGCGGCAAAGGAACATATGACGCCGGAAGAATTTCTGCCGCTTGTGGCGGAAGGAAAAGTTGTAATCTGTGCAAATAAAAATCATACATGTATAGAGCCCTGGGGCATTGGCTCTATGCTGAGCACAAAAATAAATGTAAATCTGGGCGTGTCAAAAGACTGCAAAGATTATGATGTGGAGATGCAAAAAGTAATGGAAGCGGTGAACCTGGGCGCCCACGCGATTATGGATCTTTCTTCTCATGGGGATACAAGGCCGTTTCGCCGGAAGCTGACGAAAGAATGTCCGGCCATTATTGGAACCGTACCGGTATATGATGCTGTGATTCATTATCAGCGGGATTTAGATACGCTGAGTGCGCGGGATTTTATTGATGTGATACGGCTGCATGCGCAGGATGGCGTTGATTTTGTTACGCTTCACTGCGGGATTACGCGCAAGACGATTGAGCAGATCCGCAGCAACAAACGGAAAATGAATATTGTCTCCCGCGGAGGATCTCTTGTATTCGCGTGGATGTGTATGACAGGCAATGAAAATCCGTTTTATGAATACTATGATGAAATACTGGAAATCTGCCGGGAATATGATGTGACGATATCGCTTGGAGACGCATGCAGGCCGGGATGTCTGGCGGATGCTTCGGATGTCTGCCAGATCGAAGAACTCGTGCGGCTTGGAGAGCTGACGAAGCGGGCATGGGAACAGGATGTGCAGGTTATGGTGGAAGGGCCGGGACATATGCCGATGGATCAGATCGCCGCGAATATGAAGCTGCAGCAGACGATCTGCGGCGGAGCGCCGTTTTATGTACTGGGGCCTTTGGTTACGGATATCGCGCCTGGATATGACCACATTACGGCTGCGATTGGAGGTGCGATTGCGGCGGCAAACGGAGCGGCGTTTTTATGCTATGTAACGCCGGCGGAACATCTTGCGCTGCCAAATGTAGAAGATGTGAAGCAGGGGATTATAGCATCCAAAATTGCCGCGCATGCGGCGGATCTGGCAAAAGGTGTGCGAAACGCCAGGCAGACAGACGACCAGATGGCCGATGCGAGAAGGGCGCTTGACTGGGATGCGCAGTGGGCGTGTGCCATCGACCCGGAGACAGCAAAAAAAATCCGAAAGGAACGCAAGCCGGAGCATGAAGATACCTGCTCCATGTGCGGAAAATTTTGTGCGGTGCGCAGCATGAATAAGGCGCTGGCGGGTGAGCATATAGATATTTTATAGAAATTTAAATAAATGCGAATTTGGCGGCAGCAAAAACGCTGCCGCTTTTTTTCGTTAGGAACTGCAGGATCATGCGGGCAGGAAAACGCGCACAGCTGTACCGTTGTTTGTAAGAGGATCCCGCCTGTCATAGGAAAAAAGCACAGCCGCAGACTGGCTGAATAGCGTTTCAAACACTTCCACATGCAGTAATTTTGTTAATTCCCTGTAGCTGCATGTATGAAACTGCGGGAAATAAGCATGTGTTTGGGACTCTTTTAATAAGAGATCGCGAATTTCCTGTTTCCGCTGTTCCAGGCTGCAGGCAAAGGACGGCCGGTTTTTTACATGTTCACGCAGATACAGATCATAAGTCAGGGATTCTTTTAACATGTTCATGCCATCGTCTGGCATATCCTGTGCGAAAGCGCTGCTTTTGCGGGAATTACGAATCTGCGCTGTGCCGAATGCCAGCAAAATCTCATATTTTCGAATCCGCGAGGACTGTATGCCGAACAGATGGTGCGTCTCGTGCCACGACGCAAGAGCGTCATACAGTGCAAAAGGCGTATCAAAATATGTGTGCAGCAGGGGCAGCGTATGTGCAAACTGCCCGCTGTTATAGTAAGTTTCCAGGACTTCTTCGATGCGTTTTAACAGGCAGATATCCTCGTAGGACATCCACTTGGTTGCAAGCACCTCATAAGGCGGAAGGCTTGTATATAAAAGGCTGTATTCGCCGGCGCGGGCTTCCATTTCAGAACCTTTTAACACTTTTAAGAAGCCAAGCTGAAGCTGATGCGGTTTGAGCCGGTATACGTCGTTAAAGGAAACTTTGAACGTCTCCAGATCTTCGTACGGAAGCCCGGCGATCAGATCCAGATGCATATGGATATTTTGATACGTATGGATGCGCATGACAGAGGCGGTTACCTTTGCCAAATCCATCTTTCTGTTTATTTCGGCAATTGTGCGCAGATGCGTGGACTGTACGCCGATTTCAAGCTGTACAGCGCCAGGCCGCATCTTTTCCAGCAGTTCAAAATAGTCTTCATCCAAAAGGTCTGCGGCGATTTCAAAATGAAAATTTGTAATGCCGTTGTCATGTGAAAGAATATGCCGCAGGATAGGCAGGGCATGTTTTTTGCTGCAGTTAAACGTACGGTCGACAAATTTCACCTGCGGGACTTTATGTTCCAAAAAGAAATCCAGCTCTGCACAGACGCGTTCCACAGAGCGAAAGTCCATCGTTTTATCAATCGAAGAAAGACAGTAGCTGCATGAGAACGGACAGCCGCGGCTGCTTTCATAGTAGATGATCCGGTGCTCAAAACCGCTCAGATCTTCCTGCCAAAACGGAATCTCAACTAACGTCCGTACAGGTGTATTGTCCGCGGAAAGAACCGTTGGCAGCTCGCTGGCAGTACCCTGTACATAAGCAGCCGCAAGGCGCGCAAAAGTATTTTCCCCGGCGCCTGCCAAAATGCCGCGCAGCGGCCAATGCTTTAACAGGTCAGCCGTATGGAAGGATACCTCAGGCCCGCCGGCCCAGATATCCGTATCCGGCAGTATTTTACGCAGGTCGAAGATCAGCTGTTTGATAAGCATGCGGTTCCAGATATAACACGAAAAAGCAATCACATCCGGATGATGGCTGTAGATTTCCTGCAGGATAAACGAAGGCTGCTGATTGATCGTAAACTCAGCGATTGTAATATAGGAGCTGTATTCGCCCGCGCATGCTTTCAGGGAAAATACGGCTGGGTTGGAATGGATGTATTTGGCATTGACTGCTACGAGCAGAATATTCATGGGAATTTTTACCGCCTTTGTGATGGATGCAACCTTGATGGATACAGTTGTTTATTGATACAGCCATTATAGCGTATGCGGGCAGCAGTGTAAAGAGTTATGCCTTAATAATAGGAACAGAACTTGAAAAAGTCATTGGATTTGATATAATAAAGATACCCACAGAAAGAAGGAGTATCTATGAGTGAAAGAGAAAAATTATGGGAATTAGTGGATGTTTTACCAGATTAAAATAAAGGAAAGCAGGGTGATGATATGCCAGGAGAAAAGGAAATTAATGTGAATCTTTTTGAAAGACTGGATTTGTTGGACAGGTTAGAAAGAGTAGCAAAAAGAGAAAATTGTGAGCCGGTATTGCAGGAAATTGAATTCGAACGTAAATTAATCGAACGTAAGCTATATCAAAAACCGCCTTTAATCCATGCGCAGGAATTGTGAGTGATAAAAGGTGCAGGCAGTAAAACAGTCAAAGCCGGGATTATTTATCTCCATATGGGAGAACGTTCGTTGTGCATTTGTTGAGATTTGTGTAGTATAATGTAAGCCAGTAAATGAATTTTAAATGCTGACTCAACCATATCAGGGAAAAGGAGCGGAAATGGCTTACAAGATATTGATGATTGATGATGACACCGAACTTCTTAAAATGCTGAAAAAATATTTGGAAATGAAAAAGTATGAAGTTATTACAGCGGAGAATGGACTGGAGGGGTTAAATAAAATAAAGCTGCAGCCGGATCTTATATTGCTGGATGTAAATATGCCGAACATTGACGGGATAGAGGTATGCAGGAGGGTACGGGATAAAGTAGCCTGCCCGATTCTGTTTCTGACCGCACGGGTAGACGAACAAGACGTTGTAAATGGGCTTTCTTCTGGAGGCGACGACTATATTTTAAAGCCGTTTAGCTTAAAGGAGCTTGACGCAAGGATTACGGCGCACCTGAGGCGGGAAACACGGCGCAAAGAAAAGACAAAATGCTGCTTTCAGGGAGAACTGTCTATTGATTATCATGCAAAGACCGTGCAGATTCATACAGATGATCTGGAGCTGACAAAATTAGAATATGAAATTATTGAATTTTTGGCCATGAATCCGGGGATGGTGTTTGATAAAGACAGGATTTACGAGAAGGTATGCGGATATGATGCAGAAGGTGACAGCAGGGTAATTACAGAACTCATCCGCCGAATCAGAAAGAAGTTCCGGCAATATACACAAACAGAATATATTGAAACGATATGGGGGATGGGATACCGATGGATAAAATAAGAAACCTTTCCGTAAGAAAAACCATTCTTTTGTATATGGCTGCCGCTTTATTTTGCAGTTTCGTTCTTTCGGCGGTCATTGCCGGAATTGCCGAACGGACGCAGATGCGTATCTGGTGGAATTATATGGATGAAGAAGCATATTTTGAAGCAGTAGAACATGAAGGAGCCGGTTATGTGGCGGATATTCCAAGGCCGGGTTCTTATGAGATGACACAGTCAGACTATTTTGTTTCAGAGCTTTGCGATTTTTTACAGACGTATGCCGTGCTGATACTGTCTATGGCAGGAAGCTGTGCGGCAGTTTTCCTCTTTTACCGGAACAAGTTAAGTAAGCCGATGGAAGAACTGGCGAAGGGCTCAAAAAAGATTGCAGAGAACCATTTGGATTTTTGCATTTCCTATGAGAATAAGGACGAGATGGGCGATCTTTGCAGGGAGTTTGAGCGGATGCGGGAACAGCTTGCCAGAAATAATCAGGCGTTATGGCGGACGATTGAGGAGGAAAAGATGCTGCGGGCGGCGGTTGCGCACGATATACGCGCCCCATTGTCCGTATTGAAAGGGTATCAGGAAATGCTGATGGAATATCTGCCGGGCAAAGATATAGATATAGAACAGGCAATGGAAATGCTGTCAGAGTGCGGACGCCAGATTGAACGTATGGATGCCTTTGTAGAAACAATGCGGAAATTGAGCAGTTTAGAAAATCGGCGGTTGACCCCAGAGAATATTTCTGCCAGACAATTAGAGAAGGATATTCAGGGAGAACTTGCCATTTTGGAAAAAGAGTATGGGAAACAATGTATGTTACAAGTGTCTGAATCAAAGGAAGAATTTTACGGGGATAAGGAAATTATTTTAGAAGTAACGGAAAATCTTCTGTCGAATGCCCTGCGTCATGGGAAACGGCAGATTATAATTATGGTAAAGGCTGGATATGAAAAATTAAGTATCTGTGTCATGGATGACGGCGATGGGTTTCGGGAAGATGCAGAAAAAATTACGGAAGCGTTCTATGGGCAGAATGTAAAAGACAGCCTGAAACATGCGGGGCTTGGAATGTATATCAGCAGGCTGTATTGTGAAAAGCATGGAGGGAAATTAGTTTTGGAAAATGATGAACAGGGAGGTGCTGTGGTGACGGCAATATTTCGTCGGATTGCGTAAGTAATCCGGCGTTTTTCTTTTTATTGTCTTTCTGTTGTGATCTTTCTTTTACAATGGATTTTGTTATCAGAATTTATGGTAAAAGAAGGAGGCAGAATTTATGCGGTCAATTTTGAAAAGAGAGGTAAAAAATTATATGAAAAACCCGCTGCTCTGGCTTGGTATCGCAATGGGTGTCATTATGGTATTTCAAGATGTAAGCCCTTATCTGAACATCCATTATCTCAGGAAAGGGGAAACCATTGTGAATGACTATCCGCAAAACGATCGGGAAGGGGATGTTTTTGACGGATATGTGCCGACGGAGAAAGAGGTGCGGCGGAACATTTGGGAAGACTGTTTTGTTTTCCACCCATGTAGTGGAAGATTTGGCAGCTACCTGCAATCAGCTTGCAGTTATGAAAAATGGGAAATTCCTTTATTCAGGAAAGATGAAAGAATTATTGGAACAGGCAAGAGGCCATATCTGGAGCTGTCAGACAAAAGATGAAGGGACGGCAAGGGAACTGGAAAAAAATTATCTTGTTTCATCAAAACAGTATGCAGGGGACGGATTGCAAATGAAATTCATCAGTGAAACGCCTCCGCCAATGGCATGCAGTTCTTGTGAAGCAACGCTTGAGGATGCTTACATTTATCTTGCGAACAAGAAATTATAAATCAATCTTAATAAATCAATTCTTTGCTTCTCTTTGCTTCACAAGGCAAATTACCGGTTTACATTCTATCCAAAATGTAGTAATCTATGTTAGTCAGATTACAATTAAACATGAGAAAAGAGGATGATATAAAAATGAAGCAATGGGAAGCGAATATACGAAAAGTTGTTCCCTATGTACCAGGAGAGCAGCCAGCCGGACAGCGTATCATCAAGCTGAATACAAATGAAAATCCATATCCGCCTGCACCGGGCGTTATGGAAAGCATGTATGCGTTTGATGCGGACAGGCTGCGTCTGTACCCGGATCCGGAAGCGCGTGTGCTTGTGCAGGCGTTGGCGAAAAGATATCGAGTGAAGCCGGAGCAGGTATTTGTCGGCGTTGGTTCGGATGATGTTTTGGCAATGGCGTTTCTGACTTTTTTCAATTCCGAAAAACCGATTTTATTTCCGGATATTACGTATTCCTTTTATGATGTATGGGCGGAACTGTTTCGGATTCCTTATGAGAAAATACCGCTTGACGCGCAGTTTCGGATTTGTGCGAAAGATTATGACATTCCAAACGGCGGCATCGTTTTTCCAAATCCAAACGCACCGACCGGGGAGCTGCAAAGCCTTGCGGACATCGAACATATTTTGCAGCAGAATGAAGATGTCATTGTCATTGTAGACGAGGCATATATTGATTTTGGCGGAACGTCGGCGCTTAAGCTGTTAGATCAGTATGAAAACCTGCTCGTTGTGCAGACGTTTTCCAAATCAAGGTCACTGGCAGGCATGCGGATCGGTTATGCGTTTGGATCACAGACGCTAATCAAGTATTTGAATGACGTAAAATATTCGTTTAATTCATATACGATGAACCAGATCACGCTGACTGCCGGGGCAGCCGCACTGAAAGATGAGTCATATTTTAAAAAGACGATTCATAAAATCATAGCAACAAGAGAGCGTGTAAAAGAAGAGTTTCAAAAGCTCGGATTTGTCTTTGGGGACAGCCAGAGCAACTTTTTGTTTGTGACACATCCGAAGGCGGATGCGAAAGAATTGTTTGAAGCATTAAAAAAAGAGCATATTTATGTACGGTATTTTGCGAAACCAAGAATTGACAACTATTTGCGGATTACGATCGGCACGGATGAGGAAATGGATGTGCTGCTGGATTTTCTGCGTGTCTATTTGAAAATATGAATGGAAAGAGGTAATTTATGTATATTGTTCAGTTTATCAGAGGATTTTGCATGGCGTTAGCGGATAGTGTGCCCGGCGTATCCGGCGGGACGATTGCGTTTTTGCTGGGGTTTTATGACCAGTTTATTGACTCGATGGATGATCTGCTGCGCGGCAGTCTGGAGAAAAAAAAGAAAGCGCTGTTTTTTTTAGTGAAGCTTGGCATCGGTTGGGCATGCGGCATGATACTTGCGGTCCTTGTGTTAACCAGTGTATTTGAATCGCATATTTATGCGATCAGCTCAATGTTTATCGGATTTATTTTATGTGCGATACCGATCGTGGCAGCAGAAGAAAAAGAGGCGTTAAAGGCAGCGCCGGGCGCGGCATTGTTTGCCGTAGCTGGCGCGGCTATTGTAGTTGCCATTACGTGGTTCAATCCCGTATCAGGCGGCAGCAGCATGAACCTGGACCACCTGAATCTGCGTCTTGGCGTTTATATTTTTCTGGCTGGGGCCATTGCTATCTCTGCGATGGTGCTGCCGGGGATTTCAGGTTCCACACTGCTTTTAATTATGGGGTTGTATCTTCCGGTCATTACGGCGATCAAAGATATTTTGCATTTTGATTTTGCGGCGTTTCCAACTGTGTTTATTTTCGGGTGCGGGATATTGGTCGGCATTTTCAGTGTCGTAAAGCTGATTCGCAAGGCATTGGAACGGTATCGGTCGCAGACGATCTATCTGATTATCGGTTTAATGCTTGGCTCTGTCTATGCGGTGATCAAAGGGCCGGAAACGTTAGACACGCCGCAGGCAGCGCTTTCGCTTGAGACATTCAGTATTTTGTTCTTTGTGATTGGCGGAGCGGTTATTTTTGGACTGCAGAAAATGAAGGATGTGAGATAAGGTTATTTTTTAAGACAGGAGAGCGCTTATTCGATGAAAACCGATAAGCGCTTTTCATTTATGTTTTGACAATAAAAGAGAAAAGATTGAATAAAATGTTATAAAAAATATCATAATTATAAAAGTTATTGACGCTTTAAATAAAAGGTGGTAGCATAAACTTGGAGGTGCGGAAGATGTTCACATATATAAAGCTAAAAAATTTTCTGTCATTTAAAGATGTCACTTTTGATTTAAGGAATGGAAGTAAGGGCGCTAAAAATTTTATTTCGGTATATGGGGAAAATGGAAGCGGAAAGTCCAATTTTGTTAGCAGTATTGATTTATTAAGAAGGAGCATTGATTCTTTTGAAATGCTTGTTAATAAAGAAATCATTAGTGAACTGACAATGGAAAAGGAATTGTCCGAAGAATTTTTGAAAATGGTAATAGGCGGAATAAATATATTGAGGTTAGCGGATAGCTGCAGGATGGCAGAATGTGATGAGGAAACGAGTATTGAATACGGATTTCTGACTCATGGACATGAAGGTTACTATCAATTAAGATTTGCAGAAAAATTTGTGTATGAAAGGTTATATTATTTTACGGGAAAGCAAAGAGGTGTTTTATTTGAAATAGGGATTCAGAATGGAAAAATATCGCCTTTTTTTTCAAGTAAAATATTTATGAATAAAAAAGTTGAAGAAGAAATTTGTGATGAAATTGATAAATATTGGGGAAAACATACATTTTTAAGCATCTTAAATAAGGAAAAAAATGAAAAAAATGAGCAATATATAAATGAAAATTATTTCCCTTATGTTTTTGATATTTTAGACATGCTGCAAGAACTAACAGTATATCATAAGAAAACATCATATTTCGGAAGTGAGGTTAGGGCTGGAAAACCTAATAATATATTGCAGAGGATGGATGTGGGAAAAGTAGAAATTGCATATGAGCCATTTTTAGATCGTTCAGAGCGTATATTAAATGATTTTTTTACACAGGCGTATGCAGATATAAAGGAAGTTTTTTATAAACGAAGTTACGAACAAAAAGAAATTTCTTATAAGCTTTATATAAAAAAAATGATAGGAGGAAAAATCCGAACCATTGATTTTAAATATGAATCTGCTGGAACACAGCATATACTTGAAATTATCCATTCTTTATTAGGCGTATTTTGTGGAATAACAGTTGTGTATGACGAAATTGATGATGGCATTCATGATCTGCTTTTGAAAAATATTCTGGAATCAATGATGGACGACATTTCAGGACAGTTAATTATTACTACACACAATACGTATATTCTGGAAAGTATCGATATTAAATCCGTTTATGTAATTATAGTAGATTATCAAGGGAATAAAGTAGTTAAATGTTTAGACAAATATCCCAGAATACAAGGGACAAATAATCCCAGAATTATGTATTTAAAAGGATTGTTTGGCGGTGTCCCAATTGTGGATGCGTTTGATTATGATTTCATTTTGAATGAACTGCAAAATGGTGAGATTGATGTTAAAGGGGGCGAGTAATAATGCCTTTTGATACATTAAACTATACCAAATGCGCTGTTATAGTACATGGTAAGTCCGAATTTCATTTGGTACGGTTTATATATACGAATCTGCACCTTTCAGTGAAAATTATATCAAAAGATAAGGGAAGAGGAAGTATCCAGATTAATGGGTTAAAAGAACTGCTCAATAAGAGATGTTTCAAAACGCTTAGTGCATTTTCGAAAGAATACTCCGTTGAATATGATAAAAAGGAAAAGAAGTTAAAAAACTTTAAACTGTTTATCATAATGGATACAGATGATTGCAGTGAAAAAGCAAAAAATGAATTTATATCCGGTGAAATGTTTAGAGGGCATCCTTTACAAGAGTATATTGTACCAATATACAATATAACAAATCTTGAAGATGTAATGATAAAGGCAGGTATTATGATGCGGCGCATACCGGATTCAGAAAAAGGAACTTATTACAGTAAAATATTTCCTATTAATACGGATCCGGTTAGCAGTGATACACTTAAGCAAATAAGAACATTCGCGGCAAAAATAAAAGGTGTGAAACAAACAAATATGTTGAAATTTGTAGAGTTTTGTTTTGAACAAATTCCTAATGAAAAATTGTGGGAAGAAATCAACCATGTTTGATTTTATGGCAATCCGCATTTTGTTCTTCGTGATTGACGGGGCAGTTCTTTTTTCTTTCAGATGATCATTATTTTTCATTTTTTTGTTGTTCAGATAATTTTCGGTACTGCAGCGGAGGTACTTGAAACTGCTTTTTGAATACCTTGCTAAAATAATATGGAGAAGAAAAACCAACCATTTCACTGATTTCTTCACAGGTCAGATTCGTAGTTTCCAGCAGTTTTACTGCTTCATTTAACCGGACGGAGGCAAGCGCCTTGTTTGGGGTTGTCCCGTATTCCGACAGGAAACAGCGTGCGGCATGGGTGGGGTGGCAGTTTGCAGTTTCCGCCATATCTTTTAATGTGATTTTCTGCGGATAGTCGGATCGTAAAAGTTGCATGATAGCATGTGCAATCCGGCTTCCGGAATTGTGTTCCTCATGGATTACGACATCTGAAAGTATGCTGAGGAATATGTTCTGCTGTTTCAGCCTGTTTTCATGCAGAAAAGATTCTTTACTTTTCATAATACCGTCATGGTATCGGTTAATGCTGTAAGATTCTAAAGACCGGAGGTTTGCATAAATAAAATCTGCAGATTCCCTGCGGATTTTTTGATGTACCGGTATCGTATATACTTCAAGATTTTCCATACTGTAATCAAAGTCAGGTTTTTCCGTGCGCGGGGCAGTTTTTGTATGTATAGAAGAAGATATTTCAATAGGAGCTGTTGTATAAAAGTGAAGCCAGTGAAAATAAGTTTCTTCCGTACACCGTTTATAGGCGCGGTGTGTCTGAGCAGGCGAAAGCAGGAGCGCTTCATTCTGCTTTACTTCATAGTACTCCCCGTCTTCTACCATATACAGACAGCCATATTCGACAAACAGCATATCAAAGGCACCAAGCCCGGAACGCTGTGCGTGGCGGTCTCCGGAACGGAATAAGGCATCTCCGGAATACAGGAAAAATGGATAAGGCGGCGCGTAAATTGATAAATATTTCAAAGGTATCCCTCCTGGAATGTTGAGAAAGTATAAGGAACAATAGGGTAAAAGCAGCAGGATCGGGAAATATGTTTTGTATAGATGATCATATTTTACAATTATGCCTGCTGTGATTATACAATAATCCGCTTGCTTTGTCCATTGTTTTTTTGTGTATTGTGATTATAATTTTGGACATAAGCGCTTATAAATTTGTTGAAAAAGTTAAAATGGCAAAGGGGAAAAGTGGCTGCTATGGTATAACGGAAGGACAAAAACACTGGAACAGATTGGCGTGGCAGTTCACCAGGGATATGACCTTGGCTTCTAATCAGCAGGAGGTGGAAAAGATGCTGGATAATTGGGAAAAATATGTGGAAAAATTCAACCGGAATGATGAAGAAATCTTTACCCAGATGATACCGGACGATCAGGCGGCAGAATGGATACGCCGTGAGGCGCCGTATTTTGAATGTCCGGATCAGACAATGGAAGAGGCGTATTACTTTCGCTGGTGGGTTTTCCGCAAACATATCAAGCAGACAGAGGAAGGGCGGATTATTACAGAATTTCTGCCTAAGGTGCCATGGGCGGGAGCTTATAATTCCATAAATTGTGCGAACGGCCATCATCTGGCAGAAGCCAGATGGCTGAAAAATGACCGCGGCCTGGCCTTAGAATATGTGAATTTCTGGCTGCGGGGAAGCGGCAATGAATATTCGTATTCCTCATGGATTGCTGCCGCTGTTTATGAGCTTGCTTTGGTCCAGGGTGATAAAAATCTGGCAGCCGGGTATCTGGATGATCTTGTAAGGTTTTATGAGACGGTGGAAGACAGGCAGCTTACCGAATATGGCCTGTTCTGGTCGGACGATGACAGGGATGCGATGGAGAGTTCCATTAGCGGAAAAGGGCTGCGGCCTACGCTGAACAGCTATATGTATGCAAACGCGCTTGCGATCGCCCGTATTTCCGGCTGGGCCGGCCGTACAGAATTGCAAAGGCAGTATCAGGCAAAAGCAGACAGGCTGAAGGAAAAAATATTGTCGCTGCTCTGGGACAGGAAGGACCAGTTTTTTAAAGTAATCCCGATGGAAGAGAAACATACCAGGCCGGTGTCCCTTGATTTTTCAGAAATTCCAAAAGAACATAACGTGCGGGAAGAAATCGGATATATTCCGTGGGGAATGGGGATTTTGGAAAATGACTGCGGCGGGGCGTGGAAATATCTGATGGACAGCCATTATTTTAAGACGCCATACGGCCCGGCAACCGCGGAAAGAAACCATCCGTATTTTATGAAGCCGGCATCAGATCATGAATGCCTTTGGAACGGGCCGGTATGGCCGTTTGCAACGACGCAGACGTTAAACAGTATGATCCGCCTGCTGCAGAATGGTTCTTCAAAATATGTGAACCAGGCGGATTTCGTGGAGCTTCTGAAAGCTTATGCTCAAAGCCATCGGCGGATACGGGAAGACGGGGAAACAGTCAGCTGGCTGGATGAGAATATAGACCCGGATACAGGCGAGTGGCTTTCCAGAAAAATTCTTAAGGGATGGAACTGGCGTGAGGATAAAGGCGGTTACGAGAGGGGGAAAGACTATAACCATTCTGCATTCTGCGATCTTGTAATCCGTGGAATCTGCGGCATCTGGATGACAGAAGGGGATGAGCTTATCATAGAACCTCTGCTTTTAGATGGTGTCTGGGATTATTTTATGCTGGACGAGCTGCCTTATCATGGGCACAGTCTTACGATAGCGTATGATAAAGACGGCAGCCGTTATGGAAAGGGTGCGGGTTTGTGGATAGCGTCAGATGGAAAAATGAAAGCGTCCGCGGACAGAATAAAGAGGCTGGCAGTAAAGCTGGATGAGACGGAAAACGTTATGAATTAATTGAAAAACTGCTGTAAATTCAGATTGCGGGATTTACAGCAGTTTTTGCTTTTTACTTGCGGGATTCCTGTTTGGTGCGATAGCTGCCTGGGGACATTCCAATGTTCTTTTTGAAGACTTTGCTGAAATAATTTCCATTGCTGAATCCAAGGGAGAACGCAATGTCATCAAGCGTACGTCCTGTTTCTGTCAGCAGCCGTTTTGCTTCTTCCAGCTTTCTGTCCATAATATAGGAAAAAAGATTCTGTCCGGTTTCTTTTTTAAACAGGCGGGACAGATGTTCTTTGCTGATAAAAAAATGTGTCAGACAGATCAGACAGGGAAATATCGGAATGGTAATTTTTTTCGATATAAGCTTTGACACTTCGGATCGTCGGATTGTCTTTCTCTGTGGGCTGTCTGACACCGGCTGCCCGTTCCAGCTGTTCGATAGCGCTGGAAATGGCATTGTTTAAATCCTGCGGGTCAATCGGTTTTAGGATATAATCAACCACGCCGGATTTTATGGCAGTCCGCATATAGGCAAAGTCGCTAAAGCCGCTGATGACGATCACTTTTGCAGGAATATGCTCTGCCTCCAGATACTGCAGAAGGGCGGTTCCGTCCATGACCGGCATTTTCATGTCTGTAATGATAAGATCCGGTTTTTCAGCCTGGATGACAGCCAGGGCTTCCTGTGCATTTCTGGCTTCATAGATATCAGTAATATCAAACATATCCCATTGTCCAAGTATTTTTACCGCGTCACGGACTAAAGAGACATCATCAATGATCAGCGCTTTGTACATTTGCATCCTCCTTTTGCATCAATCCGGAAGAATTTTTTTCCGGAAGCATAATTTTTATGGCAGTTCCGTGATTGAGCGTGCTGTCAATCGTCAGGGAAGCGGATTCCCCGTAAATGAGGCGCATCCGGTTTCGGATGTTTCGGATGCCTATATGTTCTGCAGGATGCTCGTCTGGTTCCTTTTGCAGCCATTCCTGCAGCATTTTCAGTGTGGAAGGCGGAATGCCTCTGCCGTCGTCAGATACGGTGATGGACAGTGCCTGTTCGCGCCTGTGTATGGAAATCCATATCGTGCCTTCCGTGCTGTCGTCCAGTCCATGCTTGATGGAATTTTCCACAAGAGGCTGCAAAATAAGCACAGGAACAGGCCAGTTTTCGATTCCCTCGTCAATCTGCAGGTCGGTGTTCAGATGGTCGCCCCATAATATTTTCTGGATATACAGATAGTCATTCATATTTTCCAGCTCTTTATACAGCGGGATCAGCGCCTCTGTGGGCCTTAGCGTGTAGCGGAGCGTCCTCGCAAGGGCGTTTGCCATCAGGTATACGTCTTTCGCGCCTTTTTTCAGTCCAAGCGTTCCCATGGCCTGCAGGGCATTGTTAATAAAATGCGGTTTGACCTGCGCCTGCAGCATTTGAAGTTCCGCGGATTTCAGCAGTAATTTGGATTTATACTCCCGATTGATCAGTTCATTGATTTTTACGGTCATTTCATGAAATGCTGCGGCAAGCGTACCGATTTCATCGGTTCCATAATCGTCTGCACGGATGGATAGACAGCCGTTTCCAAAGTCGGTAACACTGGCAGTCAGTTCGTTTAATTTCCGGGTAGCAGTACGTGAAAGGCCAAAGGCAGTCCATATAGCCAGAAATAGAAAAACAGCCGTCAGGATCAGGATATCTTTAATTACGTTTGCCATAATACCCTGCGTCAGTTCATGCAGCGGGATATCCTTAAGCAAATATTTGCCGTCAGACAGGTTCCATAAAAGGATGCGTGTCTCATTGTCCGTGCGGTAAATGGCATGGCCGGAGCCTTTCGGATTTTTCAGGATAGACGTAGATACTTTGGCAGGCAGCGTCTGGCCTGGATAAGAAATCAGCACCGCTTTCAGGTCATGGTTAAGAACGGCCAGCCAGGCATCTTCTGTGTTCAGGTTCCGGCAGATGTCGGAAAGGGCATCGGGACTGTATGCGATGGAGATCATTCCGACATAGCTGCTGTCCGCAAAATACCGTAACGCCCGGTTTACGGAGAAAACGGAAGCATCCCGCAGGGTGCCGAAACTGGCATAGTTCACAAAGGAATGCAGGGGCGATACGGTAAAATATCCGGGGGCATCCAGGGTATCCTGATACCAGGGCTCGTTTTCAATATCCGGGAAACTGGTATGGCTCATATTCTCGCGGGAATAGGAGTAAAGGATACCGGTGTACGGATCATAAAAATAGATATATAAAATGGAATCATCTGCATACAGGATATTTTTGATGGTTCGTTCATTTTCTGCCTGGGAGACATAATCATCCCTGTGAAAGCGGAGGTTTTGGATGAAAGTATCACTTTTATATAAAGAAAGTGTTGTCTCATTCAGCTGGTTAAAATAGCGGCTGACGGACTGGTTTACTTCCGCAAGCAGCTGTTCGTTAGACTGTGTATACTGCTTTTGCAAAAGGCGCGCGGTGCCCAGGTAATAGACGGTGCTGGAAAGCAGAATGACTGCTGTTGAGCAGATGAGCAGAGCCGCCATAATTTTTCTGGAAAAAGATGCGCACAGCCATGTTTTTATCCTGCAGGCGCCGATGCTTTTGAAAAGATTCATAAGCTGTTTTCCTGCCTTTCTGTTTGATGTCTGCTTTATTATATATGTAAGTAAGGGATATTACAATAGATGAAAATGACGGTTTGACCGACAGAAATATCAATATTTTACCTGTAGCTGTCAAGATATCACGGTTACAAACCAGGCAGAATTGGGTAAAATAAAATCATCAAAACCAAATGCGCCAGGACATCCGGCGCATAAGATCTAACAATAAGGAGGATTACAAGTATGAAAAAAAGAATGGCATTACTGCTGGCAGCGATGATGTCCGTATCCATGATGGCAGGCTGCGGCTCAGATGACAGCTCTAAGGAAAATAATACGGGAGGCGGCTCCGCTGACAGCCAGACAGACAGCCAGGATACGGCGCAGAATGAAAGCGGCGGCCAGGAGGCTGAGGGCGAGGATGTTACGATCCGCTGGATGCAGTTTCAGGTAGAGTATACGAACCAGGTAAAACAGATGGCAAAAGCATATGAAGACGAGCATCCGAACGTGAAGATTGAAGTGGAAGTCATCGGAGACGATTATTATGATGTATTAAAGACCAAGGCATCTTCCGGGGATATGCCGGACGTGTTTATGACGGCGGGATATAATGAAATAGTGACTTACAAGGATTATGTTACGGATTTGTCAGATCAGGAATTTGCAGGACAGATTGCGGATGCCGCATTGGAATGCATATCTTTGGACGGTAAAATAGTCGGACTGCCGGTACAGATGTCTGGAAACGGGATTGTATATAATAAAAAGATATTTGAAGAAAACAATCTGGAAATTCCAACGACGCTCAGCGAACTGAAACAGGTCTGTGAGACACTGCAGTCAAAAGGCATTACGCCGTTTGCGAATCAGTTTAAGGATGACTGGCTGCTTGGACAGTTTGTAAACTATGGATTTGCCGGAGGAGATGATACGATTGCCTTTATCGAGGGATTAAATGAAGGAAGCGTAAAGATTGCGGATACGGATAAAATGAAAGATTTTATGAATGTGCTGGACCTGATGTTAAAATACGGCCAGGAGAAGCCGCTGGACGCAGGCTGGAATGAAGCAGCCGCGACATTCGCTCTTGGAGAACAGGCGATGATTTTTGAAGGTATCTGGGCAAATGATACGATTACGGAAATTGCTCCAGACATGGAAATCGGCCTGTTTGCGCTTCCAATGTCAGACGATCCTGCAGATACGAAGCTTGCGGCGGATGTAAACGGCGTGTGGCATGTATCCAATACCTCTCAACATCCGGATGTGGCAAAGGATATTTTAAACTGGATTGTTTCCAGCGATGCGGGGCAGGATTTCCTCCTGAATCAGTGCCAGGTAATCCCGGCAATGGAGGGGATGACATTCCAGGGGACGAATCCTCTTTCACAGGATGTTTCCAAATATATGGAAGAAGGCAATACCATTATCTGGTCCTGGCCGCTGTGGCCGGACGGCTATTATAATGAATCCGGCAAAAAGCTGCAGGATTACATTTCAGGCGGGAGCGGCGATCATCAGGCAGCTTTGCAGTCACTGGATGATTTGTGGTCCAATCTTGCATCAAAATAACCGAAGTTCGTAACAGCCTGACTGAGGCTGAACGATGCAGATGCCGGTGCATCCGAAAACCTATGCGCGTAAAGCGCAGCCGTTTCCGGGTGCGCCGGACACAGAAAAGAGGGAAACATGAAAAATAAGAAAAAAGAGTTAGTATCAGAAGTCCTGATTTTTGTCATGCCTCTTATGGTTTTGTATTTTATATTTTTTATACTGCCTCTGGCCGAAGGGATTTATTATTCCCTTCTGGACTGGGACGGCATCAGCAAAGACAGAAATTTTGTGGGGCTTAAGAATTACATAAAGCTGTTTACGAGTGATTCTGATTATTTTGTATCACTTGTTTTTACCTTAAAATATGTCGTATTAAATGTCATTCTGACCAATGTGCTGGCGTTTCTGCTTGCTCTTTTAGTGAATTCAAAGCTGAAATGCACCAAATTCCTGCGTACCTGCTTTTTCCTTCCGAATGTCATAAGCATGCTGATTGTCGGATATATCTGGCGTTTCCTGTTTAATCAGGGATGTGCTTCGCTTTACAAGGCTACGGGATGGGAATTTTTTAAGATCAGCTGGCTGGGCGGGGGAAATGTTTCTGTTGCCGCTATGGTCATCGTGGCGATGTGGCAGGGAGTTGGCTATATTATGATTCTGTACCTGTCCGGACTGCAGATGATTGATACCAGCCTGCTGGAGGCAGCCGCGATTGACGGGGCCGGAAAAGTGAAACAGTTTTTTAAAGTCACGCTGCCGCTTATGGTTCCAACCATCGGGGTCAATCTGTTTATGGTGGTATCACAGTCGTTCCGCCAGTTCGACTTAAACCTTTCCCTGACAGGCGGCGGGCCGGGCAGACAGACAACAAGCCTTGCGCTTGACATTTATACAGAAGGCTATCAGAATAACCGGCTGGGCTATGCGGAAGCAAAGGCGCTGATTCTGTTTCTGATTGTCATTGTCATAGCGATGCTGCAGCTGAAACTGACAAGTGCAAAGGAGGTGGAAGCGTAATGGTTAAACTAAGAAATGCCAGAAAGATTTTATTAGAAGTGCTTATGGTCATTCTTGCGGTTATATTTATTTCGCCCGCATGGATTGTGCTGACAAACTCTTTTAAGCCGCTGGGAGAAATACTGACAAATACATTCGGGCTGCCAAAAAGTCCAAGTCTGGAGAATTTCCGTTATGTTTTGGAAAACATGAATTATATAAAGGTGTTTTTTAATACCGTCTGCATCTGTGTGTTTGCAATAGCATTTACAGTTATTCTGAGCGCAATGTGTGCCTACCGGCTGTCCCGGTGGAACAATAAAGCAAGCAATGCGATTCTGCTGCTTTTAATGGCTTCCATGACGGTTCCGTTTCAGAGCATCATGCTTCCGTTTGCGAAAATATGCAAAAGCATGAACCTGACAGACAGCATTCCAGGGCTGATTTTGGTTTTGATACCTTTGTACTGTCCAATGGCAGTGTTTATCTTCCAGGGAGCGATAAAATCAATACCAAAGGAAATTGAAGAAGCGGCGCAGATGGATGGCTGCTCGAAACTGGGGACATTCTTTAAAATTATTTTTCCGCTGTTAAAGCCGTCAACCAGCAGCATCGTAGTATTGTTCACACTGCAGATGTGGAATGATTTTACGCTTCCTCTGATCATGCTGCAGAGTGAATCGAAAAAGACGATTACGACAACCGTATATTCTTTTTTCAGCGCTTATTCCATGCGCTGGGATTATGCGCTGACATCCCTTGCGCTGTCGATTCTGCCGATGATTATTTTCTTCCTGTTTATGCAGAAATATATTATTTCCGGGATTGTGGCTGGCGCGGTGAAAGGATAAAGCAATAGAAAAAGGAACAGGAGAAGGTAACAGCTCAAGGATTATCTGAACTGTTGCAGGAGAGTAACAGTTCAGGTAGGTCTGCGCATTTACTGCGCAGACCGTATGAAAATGTGGTGGTTGCAGGCATCCGGCCCATCGCGAAGCGATTTTCAATGGCCGGATGCGTAACAGTTCAAGGGGTATCTGAACTGTTACGCAGGAGAAGAGGCTGTCATATAAAATTCAAAAAAATTTGATTGCAAAACTGCGGGTTAAATCGTAAAATATGAGTAGGGAAGTATGCAGATTGCGCTGAAACAGAGTAAGCTGTGAAAGATGAGCCATACTGATAAAGGAGGTGTGTTTCTATGGCAACTTCAAGTATTACGAA